>JAEZYO010000507.1 GCA_023419055.1 Pseudomonadota bacterium
CGACAACGTGGCGGTCGGCGTCTCCGGCTCGTTCCCGGGGTTGAACGTGGCCGCCTACTCCGCGCTCCAGACGATGGGCGCCGAGCCGATCGTGATCTCGAGCGCGTCGGCGAGCGAGTGGGGCGCGAACGATCCCGAGCTCCTCTGGCTCGACATGGAGCGGCTCCTCCAGGAAAAGCAGATCTTCCGGTTCCGCTCGGTGGCGGCCTCGCGCGGCGGCATCGACGATCGAGGCTTCGGTCTCCAGCCGGAGGGCCAAGCCCTGCTCGACGCCGCCATCGCGCGCAACTCGTTGCTGCGCGTCGACGCGAACTCGCTCCCGGAAGCCATCGATCTGCGCATGCAGGTCTACGACCGCTTCGATCGAGACAAGCCCATCAAGGCCTACCTCAACATCGGTGGAGGCT
Source organism: Pseudomonadota bacterium (assembly GCA_023419055.1). The sequence continues at coordinate 408 of JAEZYO010000507.1, forward strand.
CCGCCTCGGTGGGGACCTACGTCGGCAAGCGCCAGCTCAAGCCGGGCGTCAATTTCACCACCCCGAAGGGTGCGCCCGCCGTCGACTCCGTGATGCACCGCTTCCTCCAGCGCGGCGTGCCCGTGATCCACGTGACCAAGATGGTCACGCTGGCGCGCCGTTACGGGCTGCCCGTCGATCCGAAGACGATGCCCAAGGTAGGCGACGGCAGCATCTACAGCCGCACGACGTACGACCGCAGGCTGGCGCTGGGAGGCGTCCTCGCCATCTTGCTCTCGATGGTGGCGCTCACGCGACTCGACATCGGGCTGCGCCTCCTCGGCAGCACTCGCCGCGAAGAGCGGCCCGCCGAGCCGCAGCAAATGATCTGACGCTAAGGTCCGGCGAGCGAGAGCCGATCTCGAGCTCGCAGGCGGTAGATGGCGCAGTGCGACTCTATCCCCTCGCCGATCTGCTCGGCGTTTGACTCGAGGTAGGCGCCGAGCCGCGGCCGCGCCCGCATGAGCGACGCGTCGTACGCGACGAAGTAGCTCGCCCCTTCGAGCCTCAGCTGTTCGACGGTCTCGGGCGTGTGACGATCGGAGGGCAAGCTCCAGCCGTGGCGATCCGCGAAGAAGAACACCTGCGGCTCCTGGTAGTTGTTCGGCGTCCCGTGCGCGTCGGCTTCGCTCGTCGTGCTCACCACCACGAGCGAGCCCTCGGGTGTCCGCTCCGCGACCATTCGTCCGCAAGTGGCGAGCACCTCGCCCGTCGGCTGGAAGAGCTCCACGTACAGCTTCCCCGAGCCGGCCGCGGCGACGAAGACCGCGATCGCAGCGACCGCGGCTCGCGGAGAGAGAGACCAGGAGATCTCGGCGAGGCCTATGCCGACCACGAGGGCGGCGAACGGCAGGAAGAAGACGTGATACTGAATCCCCCACACCTCGGAAGCGTAGCGCGCGACGGCCATGTAGTAGATCGCGGCGGTGAGCGCCCCGAAGAGCGGCAACCACGAGATCTTCTTCCGGAAGCAGACGTACGCGCCCCAGGCGAACAAGAGCGCGCCGCTCCACGCGAACACCCACTTGGCCTCGAGCTTGACGACCGCGAAGTAGAAGTGAGGAGACAACCAGTAGCTCGGATCGCCGAGCTTGCTGTCACCGCCGGACAGAATGCCGAAGGTGTTGCCGTACGTGAGGTAGAGGTTTCGAGCGTGCCAGTACCAGGCGACCCCGGGAGCGAGAGACACGAGGGCAAATCCCCAGATCTCGAGCCTCGAGAGGAAGCGCAGCCGTTCCCTGAACAGGAGCAGCAGCATGAACACCAACCCGACCTGGATCGACGTCGGCTTGACCAGGATCGCGAGCGCGGTCGCCCCTCCAGCGAGCCAGAGGTCACGCGAGCGTTGCTCGTCGAGCCAGCGCTGAAAGAGGTAGAGCGCCACCATGTAGAAGCAGAGCACGGTCGCCTCCGGCATGAAGGCGGTGCTGTACCTCACGTGCAGCGGGGAGAGCGCGAGGAAGCCGAGTCCGAAGAGCGCCACCCGCTCGCCCGCTACGCGGCGCGCGAGATAGTAGAAGGCGCAGAGCCCCAGCATGGCGAAGGTGAGCGAGACCAAGCGACCTAGCCACACCTGCTCACCGAAGGCCCCGTAGAGGAGCGCTGTCACGAACGGGTGCAGCTGAAACTCGGTCTCCGTGTAGGCGGGTCCGCTGCCCCCCCAGTACACCTGCGGATGAAAGAGCTGGTAGCCACCTCGGTAAAAGTGGCGCGCGATCGAGGCGGTGTCGGTCTGACGCCAGCTGTCGGTGTGGCTGCCAGTGAGCGGCCGCGTCAAGAGTGGAATCCTGAGCAGGAGCGCAGCAGACAGGAGTACGAAAAAGACACGATCCCGGACTATCTCCGGAACGGAACCCACACCGGCACGCATGGTTGACATGGACGCGACCCTCGACCCGACTAGTAGGTGGTCGCTGCCGGAGCATTTGTATGAGCCGCTCGCATTGCTTCGCGAGCGTCGTCGTTGCGGGAAGCTACGACTCAGTCGCCGTCGCCGGGCGAGAACGTGAGCCGCCCCTCGAACCGCAGCGTCTTCACGGCGTCTCCGAGGACGCGCGCACGCTCAGCAGGAGGAGTTCGCTCGCGGAGCTCTGCCAGGCGCTCGACGTACCCGCCGAGGTTCGCGTCATCGAACAACGCCTGGAAAATCTCGCGCAGGCGGCGCGCCAGGGCCGGCGCGCGGCCGGCCGTGCCAATCGCGAGGGTCAGCGCGCCTGCGGTCACCCGCGCGACGTGCGTGAAGCTACAGTACGCCGGCTGGTCGACGGCGCAGAAGAGCACCTGCCTGAGCTCGGCGTCGGCCGCGATCTCTCCGGCGAGCGCGCCGTCGCGATCGGCGAGCACCGAAAGCCAAACCCCCTCGAGGTCGCTCGAGCGGTAGCGCCTGCGCTCGAACGAGAGCCGCGGGGAAGCGTGCGCGGCCGCCCACGAGAGGAGCTCCGCGTCCGCCTTCTCGCTCACGAGCCGCACTCTTGCCCGAGCTTCGAGCAGCGCCTCCGCTCTCAGCGCGGCTTCGCGGCCGTCTCCGATCACCAGGCACTGTCGACCATCGAGCTTCAGCGAGACCGGAAAGTGTGGCGCGTCGGACATGGCTATTCCTCCTTGGTGCTCACCTTGGTCGGGACCGCGGGCACCGTGACGAAACGAAGCTCGCGCTCGGCGTCACCGACGCGCTGCAAGAAGAGCCCCGTGAAGGTGCTGAAGAGTGCGTCGCCCGGCGCGGCGGTCCCGGTGCTCGACGGCCGCATGACCCAGCGTCGAAGCTTCTGCAGCACCTCCTGGCTCACCGGGTTGACCTGCACCTTCCCCGTCACGCGGTAGCGCTCGTCCGGGCGGATCTGGCTCGCGTCACCCGCCAGCAAGCGCCGCGCCTCGGCGCATCGCCGCATCACGCCTTCGAGCGTCGTCGTCCAGCGCACCAGGCTGCTGCGGGGTCTCAGCACCTCGACGCGAAATGCTTCCTCCCAGACGTGCCAGGTCACCTTGCAGGTCTGCGCGGCGGTCGAGACCGGCTCGCTCTGCCCCGCGCGATAGACCGCCGCCGTGAGCACGATGGTGGTAGGCAAGCCGCGGCTCAGCTTGGCGCGCAGGTTCGCGTCGAGCACGTCGCGGAAGTTCATGTTGAAGTAGAGCAGCTTCTCGTCGACGTCCCACTCGAGCAGCGCCGGTCGAGTCTGCCCCTCGCTCGCTTCTTGGGCGCGCGCGCCGGAGGCGACGAAGAGCGCGCAGAGGGCGAGCAGGAACGCCGCGCCCGCGCGAGCGACTGCACGACCGCTCCTACTCATCGCCTGCTGGACCCTCCCCGCGCACCGGAATGAAGCCGAGCACGTTGGAGAAGGCGAAGACGAAGCCGCCTGCGCTCGTGTCCATGCGGAAGCCCAGGTTGGCGGTGAGGTCGATGGGGACCCGGGCGAACCCGGAGTAGGCCGTCGGCGGATCGGTGATCGTGAGATCGTCCGCGACGCCGTACACGCCGGCGCTAGCGAAAAAGTCGATGCCGTAGATCGAACGGCGGCCCCGATAGAGCGGGACGCGATACTCGCCGCCGAGCCTGAAAGCGTACTCGCCGTAGCGCACCTCGACGATGTCCGTGCCGAGGAAGTTCGGCGGCGGACGGCTGTCGAAGTTCAGGTCGAGGACGCGATCGGGGAGGAAATCGGTGAAATCGCCGACGTAGAACTGCTCGAAGAACGGCGCGTCTCCGGCGATGGCGCCGCCGAAGAGCTCGAGCTTCACCACGTGCTGCTTCCAGGGCAGCTTCCACCAGCGCGCGGCCGAAAACTCGATCCGCGTGTAGTCGTAGTCGCGCGTGGCCGGGAACAGCGAGACGTCGCCGGTGACGTTCACGAGCCAGCCGCGCGTCGGCAAGAACGGGTGGTCCCGCGTGTCGTGCTGCACGCTGCCGCGGACGGTGGAGAGGATGCTCCGACCCGGGACGATGTCGAACTCGATCGGCTCCCGTTCGTACCCGCGCAAGTGCGACGCGATCGCCGGCACGTTCGCGTCGATGGTCTCGAGCCGATAATTGACCCAGAGCTGCGTCGAGAGCGACAGGTCGCGCCCGACGCCCAGCGCGCCGCCGAAGCGCGTGTAGCTCACGACGGCGTAGTCCGAGTACTGGACCAGGCGATCGGGATCGGACCACCTGACGTCCGCGTTCCCGAAGAAGTCGATCGCGTCGTTGTAGAGCAGCGTGCCGCTGACCATCCAGGGGCTGCTCAGGAACGCGGGATCCAAGAAGCGCGTGCGGAGCGCGACCTGGTTCTCGGCGAGCGCCGCCGCCCCGCCGAGCGTGATGCCAGTTCCGGCCAGGTTGGTCTCTGCGATGTCGAGTCCGGCGTACGCCGTGAGCGGGGAGCTCTCTTCGCCCAAGGTGTCGGCGCGCTGGCTGAGCCCCATCGAGATGTCGTTGATCACGATGGTAGGGCGCTCGACCACGTCGATCACGAGCACCACGAGCCCGCGCGCCGAGCCCTTCTTCAGGGAAAATTCGACGCTGCGGAAGAAGCCGGTGCCGAGCAGCCGGAAGCGCGAAAGCTCGACCGCGGGCGAATCGACGTTGATGACGTCGCCGGGTGAAAAGGGGACGTAGCGCAAGACGACGCGGGTGCTCGTCTTGGTGTTGCCGCGCACCTCGATGCCCTCGAGGGTGTACTTGAGCGGCGAGCTCGCACTCTCCGCCGTCATTCCGGTCGCGCACGGACAGGGAGCGACGGGAGGCGGCAGGCGCTGCGCAGGAGCAGGCGGAGACGCCGGCGCGGGCGCGTCCGAACCCCAGGTCGACGGAGCCTCGGCCTCTGCAGGAGCGCTCGGCGCACCTTCAGCGGGAGCGCTCGGCGGACCCTCCACGGGTGCAGGTGGGTTCGGGTCCGGAGCGGGAGCAGGAGGTGGTTCGGCCTCCGCCTGCGCGAACGTCCTCGCCGGGAAAATTGCGCTCCCGACGAGCGCCCAGACCGCGAGCGCCCAACGGCGAGACGGACCGCCGAAGGAGCTTCGTCCGAGCGACCGCTGCATCCTCTAGCCCGGTCGCCTCAAGAAGTGCGGGACCCGCTCGTAGGTCTCCGTGATCCGGAACAGGCGCTCCGAGATGCGCGGCGTGAGCGCCTCGCGACGGAACCGCCAACGCCAGTTCCCGGCGGCGACGCCGGGGACGTTCATGCGGTGCTCCGTGCCGAGCCCGAGCACGTCTTGCAAGGGGAACAGCGCGGTGTCGGCCACGCTCGCCATCGCCAGGCGGATCATGTCCCAGTGCGGCTCGCGCCCATCGCTGCCCGCGTAGCGGAGCGCGCGGTCGCGCTCTTCGCGCAGCCAGTGTGCGTGGCCTTGATCGCTCACGCGCTCGTGCGCGGTGAGCCAGCCGACGGTCGTGTCGTTGTCGTGCGTGCCGGTGTAGACCACCGAGTTCTTGGGGAAACGGTGCGGCTGGTAGTCGCGCGACTGATCCACGAACGCGAACATCAAGACGCGCATGCCGGGGAGATCGAAGCGCTCGCGCAGCTCGATCACCTCCGGCGTGAGCAGGCCCAGATCTTCGGCGATGAACGGCAGCGCGCCGAGCGCCTGCTGTGCCTTCTCGAAGAACTCGCGACCGGGCACGACCACGAAGCGGCCGTCACGAGCGTTCGGAGCGCCGCTCTGCACCTCCCAGTAGCGGTGAAAGCCGATGAAGTGATCGAGCCGAACGGCGTCGAACCGCTCGAGCGTCTGGCCGAGGCGCCGCACCCACCAGGAGAAGTTGTCGGCCTTGAGCGCGTCCCAGTCGTAGAGCGGGTTGCCCCAGAGCTGCCCGTCGGCGCTGAAATAGTCGGGAGGCACGCCCGCCACCACGCGCCGCTCACCGCGCTCGTCGAGCTGGAAGAAGCGTTGATTTTGCCAGACGTCGGCGCCGTCGTGCGCCACGAACATGGGCACGTCGCCCATCAAGCGCACGCCGAGCTCCGCGGCGTGACGGCGGAGCTCGCCGAGATCGCGCGCGACGCGGTACTGCACGAAGCAGTGGTAGTCGATCTCTTCCGCGTGCTTCTGCCGAGCGCGCCCGAGCGCCGTCATGTCGTGACGGCGTAGGCCCTCCTCCCACTCCGGCCAGCGCTTGCCCGGGTTCGCGCGCTTCAACGAGCAGAAGAGCGCCCAGTCGTTCACCCAATCCGACTGCTCGGAGCGATAGGTCTCGAGGGCTCGCTTCTCGTCGACCGACGCCCTGGTCTTGAAGCGCTCGAAGGCGCGCCGGAGGCAGCGCTCGCGGAAGCGCTTGGCCGAAGGGAAGAGCGCGCGTTCGGCCTCGGCGAGACGGCGCGGGACCACCGTCTCCGAAGGGGTGAGGAGCCCGTCGCGCACGAGGTGATCGACGCTCGCGAGCAGGGGGCTCGCCGCGAACGAGGAGGGGCTGTCGTAAGGCGAGTCCCCGCCGCCGGGCGGCGTGAGCGGGAGCATCTGCCACCAGCTCTGGCCGGAGCGCGCCAGGAACTCGAGGAAGCGATGCGCCTCCGGGCCGAGGTCGCCGACGCCGTAAGGGCCAGGGAGAGACGTCGGGTGCAGCAAGATGCCGCTCGCCCGTTGCTTGAGTGGATTGTCTCTTGTCATGCGGGAAGGACGACCTCAGCCGTCCGCCTCCTCACTCGCCTTGTTCGCGGGCCGAAGCAGACTGAGGCCGATGGACCCGGCGAGCAGCACCGCGATCACGCCGAGCGAAACCAGGGCCGGAATCTTGTACCAGAGCGCCGCCACCATCTTACCCCCGATGAAGAGCAGGATGAGGCTCAGGCCAGCGCTCAGATAGTGGAAGCGCCCCATCATGCCGCTCATCACGAAGTAGAGCGCCCTCAGGCCCAGGATGGCCATGATGTTCGAAGTGTAGATGATGTAGGCGTCGTTCGACAGGGCCAAGACGGCCGGCACTGAATCGACGGCGAAGAGCAGATCGGTGAATTCGACCACGACCAGTACGACGAACAGCGGCGTCGCGTAGCGCGTGCCATCCCGCACTACGAAAAAATCATTGCCGGAGTAGTCGTTCACCGTGCGGAGATAGCGGCGCGCGATCTTCAGCGCGAAGTTACTCTCCGGGTCGACCGAGTCCTCCTTTTGGAAGGCGAGCTTCAAACCCGTGAAAATGAGGATCGCCCCGAAGACGATGGTCATCCAGTGGAAGCGCGTGAGCAGCGCGGTCCCCGCGGCGATGAAAATGCCGCGCATGACGATCGCTCCGATGATGCCCCAGGTGAGGATCCTCTGCTGCTGGTATTCACTCACCCGGAAGTAGGTGAAGAGCACGAGGAACACGAACAGGTTGTCGACAGAGAGCGACTCCTCGACCAGGTAGGCGGTCAGGTAAGTGACCGCCGCGTTCGAACCATGCGCCGCCGCCACGTAGCCGGTGAAGCCCAGGCCGACGGCGATGAAGAAGGCGCTCCGGATCGCCGCCTCGCGGAAAGAGATGTGTGCCTTCGGCTTGCCGAAGACGGTGCGATCGAGCACCAGGGCGCACAGCACGACCAAGCAGAATACGCCCCATTCAACGGGCAATGCCGATCCGAACATACTCGGCGCCCTTGCTATCACGGGCCCCCCGAGCATGCTATATCCGGCGGCGTGCAGCGCTCGACCTCGATCCTCGGCATCGTTCTCGTTTCCGCGCTAGGCCTCGTTCACTGCAAGAAGACGCCCGAACCCACGGGTTCCGGTGGCCCTTCGCTGCTCGCTTCCGGCGCGGGCGAAAAGCCCGGCGCGCCCGCCGCGCCACCCTCGGCGCAGACCATCGGCGTCACCTGGGTCGACCCCGAAGGCTGGCCCCGGGACCCGAAGCCGCGCCCCATGCGCAACGCCACCTTCATCGTCACGCGAGCGCCCGGTGACAGTGAGGACGGAGAGCTTTCGATCACTTACTTCGGTCCGGGTCAGGGCGGCGACACGCAGAAGAACGTCGAGCGCTGGCTCGGTCAGTTCACCGATCGCAAGCCGGATGAAGGGCGTCAGGCCGACCGCACGGTAAACGGCCTCGTGCAGCACACGCTCGAGATCGACGAGGGCACCTTCAGCTCCGGCATGCCCGGCGGCCCGCAGAAGGCCAAGAAGGACTACGCGCTCCTCGGCGCGATCGTCACCGCGCCGAGCGGCGCCTACTTCTTCAAGCTCACCGGACCGAAGGCGACGGTGAAAGCGGCGCGCGACAAGTTCTACAAGTTCCTCGACAGCGTGAAGCCGAGCGGCTGAGCCGCCGGACCCGTTCAGAGCACGCGCAGGTGCTTCGAGCGGAAGTCGATGCGCTCGTTCCCGCTGTCGAGGCGCTGCAGATCGCTCGCTTCGGGCAGCGTCCCCGGCAGCGTCCGCGCGGGCGCGGGTGAGGCCGAGAAGTCGGCGAAGTCGTCCGCGAGGGGGCCCGGCAGCGCAGGCTGCACGGTGCGCTCGAAGAGCTGGAAGTCGTGACGACCGATGAGCTCGAGCGGTAGCCTGCGCTCGGGGCCGCCATTTTTGAACCAGGCGCGCGCAGCCTCCACGTTCTTGATCAGGACGTAGTGCTGGGGGTCCACCTTCGCGGCGGTCAAGAACGACTTCATCATGCCGTCGAGATCGCCGCGCTGGAACGCGCACAGGGCGAGGTAGTTGTAGGCAAGCCCCGGCGTCGGCAAGCCGAGCTCGATGGCGCGCTCCGCGGCGAGCACGGCCTCCGCGTAGTTGCCCTCGCGGTAGTGGGCGCCGGCGAGATCGAGGTAAGCGGCGTGGTGATCGCCGAGCCGTTCGATCACGCTCCGGCAGTCCGCCACGGTCTCGAGGTAGCCGTCCCGGAGCCCGTGGTTCTGCGCGAACCAGTCCGTCATCACGCGGGTGTCCTCTTCGGACGCGTCGAACGGGACCTTCAGCTCCTGGAAGTCTTCGGTGAAATACGCCTCGCGCTCGAGCCAGCCCGCGCGCTCGGCGTCGTGGAAGTCGTGCGTGCCCGGAAACACCGAGAGGCAGGAGAAGATGTACTGGTGCGGCTTCGCCCGCTCGAGAAAGTCGAGCGTCTCCCGGAACGTCTCCGCCGTCTCTCCGCGGTTGCCGAGCATCATGTAGAAGCGCACGTGGATGCCTGT
>JAEZYO010000959.1 GCA_023419055.1 Pseudomonadota bacterium
TTCGGCATGCTGGTCCACCACACGGATGCGAAACGCGAGTTCGCCTACGACCGCAAGTCCGCGCTCGCGAAGCTGAGCTCCGCGCTCGACGCCGCGCCGCAGCGAGGCTGGGTGGTCGTCGACATGAAGCGCGACTGGAAGATGGTGTACCCGTTCGAGCGGGCCGAGAAGTAGCGCCCCAGGCACCGTCCGCGCTGGGTGCGCGGATCGCGGGCGCGCGGCGAGGCTTTCAGAACATCACGAAGACGCCTCCAGAAAGATCGAGCTGCCAAATGCCGTCTCCGACGAAACCGTAGGAGCACCCGCCGCTACCGCAGAAGATGGCGCTGCCGGTGCCGGTCCAAGTGTACGGGAGCCGCGCCTGCAGTCGGACCCCGACGCTCTCGCTCGCCAGGAGCTTCACGCCGCCGAGCAGCACCGTGGCGAAGTAAGTCTCGTTGTCGTAGAGATAGACCTCGGGGTCGAAGTACGTCGCGCCGAGCGTAAAGCCGATGAACGGCCTGACCGTGCCGTACGGCAACTCCTGGTGCGCACCAATCTGGAAGTAGTGCACGTCGATGTCCGTGAGCGTGCCTTCGGCACCGATGTGGGGGTCGAACTCGAGCTCCGTCGGAAAGTACGTGTAGCTGAGCTCGAGCAAGGTGAGGCTCGGCAACCTGAAGTCGAGGTTGCCGGTATAGGCCAGGTTTCCGACCAGCCCGACGTCGCCGTCGAAGGTTTCGACGTTCGCGCCGAAGAGCCATCCGACTTGCGCGCCCAGCTGAACGCGGTCCAACGGTCCGAGGACACGCCGCTGCGGGGGCGGAGGAGGAGGCGGCGGCTCGTAGATCACCATCTGTGCCTGCGCCGGGAGCGAAGCGGCCTCCGCCCCGAGCAGGGCGAGCCCACTCACGAACGCAAGACGTCTCGATGTCGAAGGCATGGTTCCTCCTCTGCGATCCATTCACAGCGCGAGCAGCCCCACTATCTGACCGATGGCTTGCTTCGCAGGGATCCTCGTGAGCGCCGCGAGCAAGATCGGCAGCGCTGCGGCGGCGACGTAGAGGAGCGCGTAGTTCTTGGTGATGGGCAGCGGCCGCGTCCGTGTCACCAGGACCGTGCTCTCCGTGAGGCTCCAATACGAGTCGAATAGCGGAAAGTAGCTGTCCGGCGCGTTCTCCTCGATGGCGCGGCCACTCTGTTCGTCCATCTTGCGCGACATCACGCAGGCGAGCTCTCCGCGCTCGAGCAGCGCGGCTTGCCGGGCCTGGAAGATGGCCGGGAACGCGAGCACGAGCGGAGCGAGCAAGGCCACCGTGACGCCGCTCACGAACAGCAGCGCCGCGAGCTTGTAGTGCATCACGCTCACGTTGCTGTTCGCGAGCGTGTTCGCGAGCCCTCCCGCCACGTCCGTACCGGCCGCGAAGGCGAGCGCGGCGAACGGCAGGTGCGCGCGCAGGATCGGACCGAGTCCCGCAGCCGCGTCCGGATGGTAGGCGCTCAGCCTGAGCGGCAGCGAGATCAGGCTGCGCAGCAAGCGGGTCCAGAGGACGAGGGTCCAGATCCAGACCAGGAGCTGCGACACCACGAGCGGACGCGCCACGAGGTAGTACCAGGCGCCGGCGATCGAGAGCTCGTGAGGCGCGCCGCGCCAGCCGTCGAACCCACCGCTGGTCCGGAACTCCACCCAGGAGACCAGATACGAGAGGACGAGCGAGCCGAGCATGACGAGCCGTGAATCTCGCTGTCGTTCGATACGCTCGATGCGCTCGCGGTACTCGGCGCGCTGCTCCGCGTCGACCATCCCGGCGCGCGGAAAGTACTCCACGGCGAGCGCCGACAGCCGGTCCACGAAGCGCCGGCAGTAGATCAAGACCGGCAGCTCCACGAGGAGCCTCACGTGGACGGCGATGTCGTCCGTGAACGGGCGCGGCCCCTCGACGAGGCGACCTGCGGCGGCGCTGAGCAGCGCGAGAGGCACCCACGAAAGGAGCACGAGCGAGATGCTGCGTGGCCTCTCACCTCGCGCGTGCGCGACACGCGTCGCGAAGCGGCTGAAGGGCAAGCTTCGGAAGAGCTTGAAGCGCGGAGCGCTCGCGTTGTCGAACGTGTTCGTGACCAAGAGCGATCTTCCACCCGAAGGTGCAGCGCGCGTGCCATGAGCCAGGTCGCCACTTCTCTTCAAGGATGCGGCGTGCTCGCTTTGCCGATCCTCACCTGGTTTCCGAACAGTTTCTCCGAGGAGAACGCGCGGAGGCTCGCGCGTATCGCCTCGGGCATCGCTCAATCTCGAGTGGATTTCTCCGTCACGCTGCCTGGATAATCCGGGCGGAGCGACTCCGTGGAGAAGCTGACCACGCTTTCTAAATTGCTCATCGCGGCCATCCTGAGCGGCTCGATCTTCACCGCCTTCCGCACGTACGGCGACCACGCTTCACCGCCCGGGGTCGCCGGCCCCGAGGTCGCGCCGCCCGCTCCGCAGCAGAAAGCAGCCGCGACGCCGCCGAAGCCCGCTCCGGCCACGAAGTTTCGCCCAGTCGGGGGCCGCGCGATCCGCGTCGCGCTCTCTCAGTGGCCCGGACACGTCGCGCTGCTCGTCGGCGCGGGCGGACTCAAAACTCAGCCGAATTCAATCGCGGCGCGCGCCGGGCTGGATCTCGAGATCGTGTTCATCGAAGACGCGCCCAGCAAGAACAAGGCGCTCCAGTCGGGTGAGGTCGACTTCGTCTGGCAGACCGTGGACGAGCTACCGATCACGCTCGGCGCGTACAAAGAAGCCTCGATCGAGACCAAGGTCATCCTGCAGCTCGACTGGTCTCAGGGCGGCGATGCCTGTGTCGCCACGCGCGAGGTGCAGAGGGTCGAGGACATCGTCGGCAAGAGGTCAGCCATGCTGATGTTCTCGCCCGACCACACGCTGTTCGAGTTCATGATCAATAACTCGCGCCTCTCGCGCGAGCAGGTGGCCGAAGCGCGCAAGAACACGGCATTCTCGCTCGACGACGTCACGTTCTCGCGCGTCGAGTTCGCGGCCGGCAGGGCAGACGTCGCCTGCCTCTGGGAGCCCGACGTGACGCTCGCGCTCGCGAGCCGCCCCGGGGCGCACCGGCTGTTCTCCACGGCCGACGCGACCGAGCTCGTCGCCGACGTCTTGCTGGCGCGCCGCGACCTCTTGGACGCTCACCCGGAGGTCGCGGAGCAGCTCGCGAAGGTCTGGTTCGACTCGGTCACCGCCGCGGAGCTCAACCGGCCCGAGGCGGCGCGCCTGATCTCGAGCGTCGCCTCGCGCTTCCGCGACGAGCTCGGATACGAAAAGACGCTGACCGCGTTGAGCTGGGCCAAATGGTCGACGCTCTCCGACAACGTGAGGCTGTTCGGTCTCGACGGCAGCGCGCCGGCCTTCGACCGCGTCTACAACCAGGCGGACGGGATCTGGATCGACTACCCGCAAGCCGACATCGAGGATCGCTTTGCTCCCGTCACGGTGCGCGACGACCGCGCGGTTCGAAAGCTCTGGGAAGCAGCGGGGCGCCCTGCGGCGAGCGCTCCGCAGCGCTACGAGCCGGAGCTCGCCCGCACCGGTGTGCCCGTCTTCACGAAGCCGGTCTCGATCAATTTCGGGAGCGGCAGCTACGAGCTGACGCCCGAGGCGATCGCCGCGATCAACCAGCACGTCTTGCCCGAGCTCGAGATCGCGAAGGGCATGTACGCGCGCATCGAAGGCAACACGGACAGCATCGGTGACCGCAAGGGGAACCAGGCGCTGAGCCAGCTCCGCGCGCAGGCGATCGTGGACTACCTCGTGAAGCGCGGCATCCCCGTCGAACGCCTGGTCGCGCGCGGCAACGGAGCCGCCCAGCCGATAGCGAGCAACGATACACCCGAGGGTCGCGCCCAGAACCGGCGCACGGAGATCCTCTTCATCCGCGGGACCAAGCGATGACGGAAAGGAGTCGCGCGTGACACGAGCCACTTCTTCGTCGACGAGCTACGTCGGCGCTGCGTTCTTCCAGCAGTACAACTTGATCTTGTTCGGAGGATCGGCGCTGTTCTCGCTGGCGTCCGCGTCGCCGCTGCCCGTCGCGTTCGGCGCCGGGCTCGAGCTCCTCTGGCTCGGCGTGGGCTCGCGGCTCCCGCGGTTCCGCCGCTGGGTCGACCGCCGCCTCGACACCCAGGACCGCCTCGACCTCGACGACTCGATCACGGTCGCGATGCAAGCCCTCGACGGCGTGTACACGAGCCGACTGGTCGCGCTCGAACGGGTCCTGGAGGAGGTGCGTGCGTTCGCGCTCGAGCGCGCGGACGAAGCGGAGCTCGCGTCCGTCTTCGCCGAGCTCGACGCGGTTCGCCCCGGCGTGCTCCGCGTCTGTCAGCTGCACCAGCGGCTCTCGCGCTTCCTGAGCGACCCGGCCGAGGCCGGCCTGGAGCAGGAGATCGCGCGGCTCGATCAGGCCTTCACGAGCGAGCGAGACCTCGGCGTGCGCTTCACGCTGCGTCAGGCGGTCGTGCTCGCGCAGAAGCGGAAGCAGGAGCGCGATCGCCTGGTGGGGATGCGGCGCGCGATCGAGCTCCGGCTGGAGATGCTCGACAAGTCGGTAGCCCACCTGCGCTCGCGCAGCGCGACGCTGCTCTCTCCTGCGGAGCTGGGCGTCGAGGTGGACGCGCTGTCGGCGCAGCTCGCCTCCATCGCGGCGCTCGAGGCAGACGCGCCCGAAGGGAGCGCGTCCGCAGCGTCGCCGGTGGAGCCTCAGCGGGCGACCGGGAGTTGAGGGTCAGAAGCGAACGGTCTTCCTGACCGTGATGGCGTCGCCCTCGAACGGGCGGATGCGCGTGCGCGAGATCGCGTTGTACACGCAGGAGCGGTTCACGCCCGCCGGGAGCTGACTCTCGAACGACACCGAGCGCACCGCGCCGGAATTGCCGAAGGTCACGACGGCGCGCGCGCTGCCCTTGGCGTCTTGACCACAAGCGGACGCGCGGGCCGCGGCGCTGGCGAGCGCGCTCGCGATGGCGCCGCGATCGGGACCGCGCGAAGCGCCGCCGGAAGCTCTCGCGGGTGAGCTCGGGCGAGCGTCGTCGTCCGCTCCGCCGCGAGCGCCGCGCCCTCTACCGGCCCCCGAGCGCGAGCTCGAGTCGCTGTCGAGCTCCGACAGGCTCATGACGGGGATGGTGTTCGCGAGCTGTTGCGGTGGAGCGGCTTCGCTCGGCGTGGGAGTCTCCACGGGCGCCGTACGCGGGCGCGCGGCTCGACCGCCCGAGCTCGGCGCCAGCATCATGACGACCTTCTCCGCCTGGTCGGCCGCGGAGCGAGCGGCCCGGACCGGGCCGAACCAGAAGAACAGCGTGGTGAGGAGCACGGCCGCCACCGCGGTCATGGCGACGAGCGTCGGGCTCGCGCCGGCCTTCTGAGGAGCGGGCGAAAACCGGCGAACGGCGTCCGCCCCGTTCGTCGGCTGAGCCGGTGCCAACTGCGCGGGGTGAACGTGTGCCGCGAGCGCGAGCGGGGTGGAGGGCGAGACCGCCGAGACGGGCGGCGCCAGCGGGGCTTGCGCCTCCCTCACCTGCACTACCTCGCTGAAGCGCACTGAGTGCGGACGCGCGGGGCGTTGACTGAGCTCCATCAAGAGAGCGAGGTCCTTGTCGCCGGCAGGGGGACGGGTCGTGGGGGTCGTCTTCGGCGCGAGCACGAGCCGCGCTTCGAGCGGCGGCGTCTCCACGCGCGCGACGGGCAGCGGACTCCGGGACGACGGCGGGGGCGGCGGATCCGACTTCTTCTTCGTCGCCGTGAGCGGCAGCACCGGCTCGTCCATGGCGGCAGCGGATCGCGCGTCGAGGCTGGTCAGCGAGGTCAGCCTGAGACGCGCGCGACGCGTCCGCTCGGTCAAGAGTTGACGGAGCTCACGCATGATGAGGAGCGGTCGCCACTCCTCCATTCCGTCGCGCCACACGACGGCGCCGCGAGCAAGCCCCAGGCGATAGAGAGGAACGATCTGCTCGGGCTCGAGCTCGAGCTGCACCAACCAGCGCTGCGCGTCGACGTCGTCCTCGTGCAATTCGTCGGCGCGAGCACGCTCCGCTTCGCTCAGCGAGGGAGCGCTGAGCCTCGGCAGGGTGATCTCGTCTTCCGCGTAAGCCACGGTGCCTCTGCGAGAACGGACGAGGATCGGCGCTATTGCCGGCCCTCGTGCTGATCTCGATGGTCCCGCTTACCATGGATCCGTCACGCATACATCACCGCCTATTGACTCCAATGACGGCAGAAAGCGCTGTGGTCACGGTTCCAGCGGACAGCCCGACATTTGCAACACGCCGAGGCAATGATGCGTGCATCGTGTTGGCGCATTCCGCGTTCAACAGAAGTCACTCAGACGAGAAATCGCGCTCGCTTACTCGGAGCAAGACACTTCACTCACGGGTGATTGCTCGTCCAAACCCAAACTCTCGCTCTCCAGCTACCGAGCCAGCACCGCGCGACTCGAGTGGCCCAAACGAGAACGCTACGCTTTCGGCGCGTTACCCCCGAACAGCCTGGGCGCCTGTCAAGGGTTCTTGCACCGGGTTCGCTCACCTCGAGGTGTCCCTGCCGCACGGAAAGTTAAGACGGCTTACTTGCGTTCTGGCCGTAGCTCCTCGAGCCGACGACCCCAAGCCGGCCCACGTGCATCACCCGTGCGGGTCGTCTTGGACGGAGCTCACGCGAACGGCTCGACGCCGGGGCGTCGAACCGCTTCCTGCCCCAATGAACGGCGCGTGACCTGACGACGAGCGTCGCTCAGTTGAGCGTGGGCGCTTGCCAGTCGATGTACTCGGTGAGCATGAAGTTCACCGGCTGATCGTTCTGGTTCTTGAGCTTCGGCTCCATGAAGTTGGCGGGCGCCGTCTTCTTGGTGAGAAAGCCCTGAATCGCCTTGCGCGCCGTCTCCTGCTGCGAGGCGTTGAAGGAGCAGTGATTGTGCGGATCGCCGTCGTTGCCGCCGTGATAGCCCACGTTGGCTTCCACGCCGAGCGCCTTGAAGACTTCGGCGCCGGCCGCGAGCGCGGCGAACTGCGCTACGGGCCCGAGGTGGCCGATGCGATTGTTGTCCAAGGTCGTGAAGCCGCGAGGCGCGTACATCGCGACGAGGAAGTGCGCATCGGCGGGGATCGCGTCCACGTTGCCCGAGCAGATCTGACCTTCGAACCAGTTTTGGCCGCAGGCTTCGCTCACCTGCTCCGGGTTCTCGCCGTTGTTCGGACCGAGATCGTTGTCCGCCACCACTCGGTAAGATCCGAGACCACCGGTGCCCGACTCTACCGGGATGCCGAGAGCGATGCGCTCGTCGAAAGCGCCGACCGTGAACGCGGACTTGCCGGCGTAGGAACAACCTGTCGTCCCGAGCGCGGTCGGGTCGATGAAGTCGTTGGCGCCTGCATCGCGCTGCGCGACGAGCACGTCGATGGCGCGACTGACGGCCCAGGCCCATTTAATCTGGAGGCTCACGCCGTTACCTCCGTAGATCTTGTCGAACGCGCTGTTGGCCGCGCTGTGGCTGTAGTTCATCGCGGCCACACCCTCGGCGTGCAGGAAGCTCGTGGGGACGCCCGAGCCATCCGCCTGGAACATGCCGGGGATCGCTCCGCTCGCCCCTTGAGGCCGCTCGATCCCGATCGAAAAATCGGCCGTCTTGCCGCCGTGCTCGACGTGGATGCTGATGCTCGTACCGCTCACCGTGCCCGAGACCATGTCCGGTGTTCCCGGTTTCTCGCCGTGAACGAAAGCCTCCACTTGCTTCTTGAGCCACGCGCGCTGACAGGCCCACTGAGACTTGCTCGTCATCCGCGTGCCGTCCGGCATCTTGAAAGGATCAGGGAGCATGTGTGAAGCGGGCGACAGCGCCGTGGGCTCCGGGAGCTCGCAATCTTCGCCGGCGAACTCCTTGAAATCGGGGTTGTAGGGGCCGCTGCTCGACGTCCCACCGGTGCTTCCGCCGCTACCTCCTTGGCCTGAAGCGCCGCCGCTCGTTCCACCGGCGCCAGCCGTGCCGCCCGTGGACGGATTGGTGCCACCGGAACCACCACCCGCGCCCGTGCCGCCAGTCGTCGAGACACCTCCACCCGCTGCGCCGGTACCTCCGGCACCTGCGTTGGAGCTGCCGCCAGAGGTAGATGAGGTTCCACCGGATTGGCCGGGCTCCGTCGTCTGCACCTCCGTTCCGCAAGCGAATCCCATGAGGGAGAGACCCGCGACCAACGCCGTCGAACTCACAGCTCCAACGCGCACGCGCATTGCCTGGAGTTCCCGGGATGGTCTCTTCTGATCTTCAAATCTGCGCGCCGTCTTCGGCCGATGTCACTTTTTGTCTTTCTCGGGCGCCGCCTCGGATACAGAGCAGCTGACAAATTCGTGCGCTCATCGAAACGCCGCCGCCGGGTGAACTTCAGCGTTTCGAGGACAACCGCCTTAACTACGCGAGCCGGGCGCTCGCGATTCGCGCCGAGCACCGGAGGAGCGAGCCGAGCTCGAGACCGGCTGCTCGCGCGTGCACGCCACTCGCGAGCGCCCGCGAGACCGACCGCGAAAACCTCGCGCGTCGGAAACTGCCCAAATTCCCGTTGCTGAAACGCTTAAGTTGACCTAGCTTCCGCGCTGTCCGGGAGGCCGTTTCGATGATGCGCGCGAGCGTTCTTGCTGGTTTCTATGCCGTTCTAGCCCTGACCGTCGGCTGCGGCGGCGAAGACGACGCCGTGAAGGAGGAGGTGTTCACCGACCACTTCTACGAGGCCGACGATCCGAACCTCCAGCTCACCGGGCGCATCGACTACACGAACCCCAAGCAGGTCCGGTTCTCGGCGCCAGGCGTCTACATCACGGCGCGCTTCCGAGGCGTCGGCGTGAGCGCGAAGCTCGTCGACCAACACCTCTACGGCAAGTATCAGAACTACTTCGACGTCGTGGTCGACGGCGGTGAGCCGACCAAGCTCGCCGTGACCGCCGACCAGAGCGATTTCGTGCTCGCTTCGGGGCTCGCGCCGGGTGAGCACGTCATCACGATCGCGAAGCGCACGGAGTCGAGCATCGGCTACACCGAGTTCGGCGGCTTCACGATCACGGGTGAGCTCCTGACGCCGCCGGAGCGCCCCTCGCGCCGCGTCGTGTTCATCGGCGACTCGATCACGTGCGGCTCCGGGAGCGAGGCCAAGAACGGTTCGCCCGAGTGCGAAGAGGACGGCTGGGGTCAGCCGTACAACAACGCCTACAAGGCCTACGGCCCCGTCCTCGCGCGAGATCTCGATGCCGACTACCAGGTGACCGCCGTGTCGGGCATCGGGCTCGTGCGCAACTACAGCAACATGTACGACGCGCGCCCCATGCCGGAGGTGTATGATCTCACGTTCCTCGAGTCGATGAACCGTACGAAGCTCTGGGACACGAACGCGTTCGTCCCCGACGCGGTGGTGATAGCCCTCGGGACGAACGACTTCTCTCCCGGCGACAGCGAGCGCGAGAACATGGACATCGCGACGTTCTCCGAGGCTTACGTCTCGTTCGTCGACGCGCTCCGCGGCTACTATCCGGACGCGCACTTCTTCGCGGTGTCGAGCCCGATGCTCGGCAACGGCTGGCCGAAGGCAGCGGACACCTTCCTCGACGATCAGAAGGCCGCCATCGCCGAGGTCGCTCGGCACTTCGCGGACGCGGGCGACGACAGGGTCCACGAGTTCGTCACGACGAAGCTGTCAGGCACCGGCTGTGGCACGCACCCGAGCGTCGAGCAGCACGCCTCGATGGCCGCCGAGCTCGGCGACTACATCAAGACCACGATGGGCTGGTGAGCGCGCTTCACTCGAAGCCGTGCAGGTGCACGAGGTACCACTCGCCGCGCCAGGAGATGAGAGACGTCACCTCGAGCGAGCGCTCCTTTCCGTCGGCGTCCGCGTAGAAGAGGCGCGACCGCAGCACGCGGTAATACCCGACGCGGTTCCCTTCGCGCCCCGGCTTCATCCACTCGGCGCGCTCCTCCGGCACCTCGAGACGCAAGAAGCGCGCCTCCGCGCGGCGCTTGCCGAGCAGGCGGTGGTACTCGTGAACCTGGCGTTCGAACGCGGCGATCAGCCGATACTGCCAGTCGCGCGCCGGGTTCTTGACGTCCTTCACCAGCTCGTACGCGAGGACGGGAAAGAAGAAGGAGCGCGCGAGCCCGGGGTCGTCGGCGACGATGGCGTCGAAGAGC
The DNA here is from genome assembly GCA_023419055.1 of Pseudomonadota bacterium. Next base: position 10,191 of record JAEZYO010000959.1, read on the forward strand.
TTGCGCGCCTGCTCCTGGAAGAAGGGCGAGTCGGTGCGCGGCTTGTCCTCGGTCTGAGGCAGAACCTGACCGGAAGCGTCCTTCAGCGCTGGGGGCTCAGCGGCGCTCGGGGGCGCGGGGGTCGCGGCGACGCTCGCTGCCGGCGCGGGATCGCTCGGCGCCGCGCTCCCGCTCGCAGCGGCGCTCGGCGTCGGGAGCGCCGAGGGCGCGGACGCCGAGCTC
>JAEZYO010000571.1 GCA_023419055.1 Pseudomonadota bacterium
GAGCACCGGCCAGCCTTCGGCGTTCCAGGTAACGGGCGCGAGCGCGGGCACTCGGCCGCCTGGGTAAGCGTCGATGAACCCGAGGTAGTACCAGTCGCCGTTCTGCAGCTGGACCAGGCCGCCCTGATGCGGGACGCCGCCGCCCTGAATTGGGCCGGGCAGATTCAGCAGGAGCTCCCGGACCTCGTAGGGGCCGAACGGATCGTCCGATTTCAGGATGTACTGGCCGTTCGCCGGGCGCGTGACGAAGATGTAGTACTTGCCGTCGATCTTGTAGAAGCGCGCTCCCTCGAGCGTCCCGATGTTGGCCGGCGTCGAGAACACTTGTTTGTGCTCGACCTCGCTGAGGCCGTCCTCGCTGAGGCGGGCCACGCTGATCTGCGAGTTCCCGTAGGCGACGTACATCGTGTCGTCGTCGTCGACGAGGAGGCCCGCGTCGTAGTAGCAGTTGTTGATCGCGGGGTGCTTGGTCCACGTGCCGTCGACGGACTGAGCGGTGTAGACGTAGGTCTTCCCGAACTCGATACAGGCAATGAAATAGAAGGTCTGGTTGCTCTCGCGGTAGTTGAGCGTCGACGCCCAGGTCCCCTTCACGTAGGCGTGACCGCCATCCAGATTGTACTTGCTCGAGAAATCGAGCACGGGCACCGCGTGGCCCGCGTACTCCCAGTTCACGAGGTCGAACGAGCGCAAGATCGGCGCGCCCGGCGAGTAGTGCATGTTCGACGCGGTGTAGTAGAAGGTGTCCTCGACCCTGATGACGTCGATGTCGGCGAGGTCTTCCCAGAGCACGGGGTTCGAGTAGGTCTCGGACGGGGGCCAGGGGCCGACGTAGCCACCGGCCCCCCCGGACGTGCTCGCTCCGGCCGAGCCACCTGCGCTCGTTGTCCCGCCCGTAGTTCCCGCAGAGCCCCCCGTCGAGGCTCCGGCCGAACCCGCGACGGCGCTACCGCCCGTGCCCGCGCTCGCGCCGCCACTGCCGAGCGCACCGCCCGTCGCGGAAGCGCCCGATGTCCCACCCGTCCCAGCCGGAGGCGTTCCCGCCGTCCCATCGCTGCTCGGGTTGCTCTCCGAGCACGAGCTCGCGAAGGCGAGCGCGAGCGTCGAGAGGAAGCAAAGGCGTACCGCGCCGCTCGGCCGCTTGGGGCCGTTGACTCTCATGCGCACGATTCTTCTTACGAGCGCTGCCCGCTCGGAAGCGGAGCCGTTTCACCCCACGGCGATGCATACTTTTAGCGCGGGGAGGATCAAATTCGCCTCCCCACCCGCCCTTCGATAAGGCTTGTTTCAAACCGCGGATTGCCTGAAAAAGTAGTATGAGCTGTCCTTTGCCACGGGAGCGCGCGTGAACCCGCAGATCCTCATCGACGCCATCGTGCGGCAAACGACCGTTCTCCTGGCGCGGCTCTCGACGGTCGAGGGAGTACGCTCCCCGCTCGGCCACATCGCGAACGAGGTGTTCGTCGGCCTCGTGACCGAGCTCGAAAATCAGGGGGTCAGCAACAAGGTCATCGCGGACATGTTCGGCATGGCGCTCCGCTCCTACCGGCAGAAGGTGCAGCGCCTGGGCGAATCGGTGACCACGCGTGGCGTGACGCTGTGGACGGCGGTCCAACGCTTCCTCGCCGAGCGCGGCTCGGCCACCCGCGCCGAATTGTTTGCAAGCTTTCAATACGATGAAGAGGCGTTTCTGCGAGGAATCCTCAACGACCTCGTCGAGAGCGGGCTGATCGTGAGAACCGGTCGCGGCGACGAAACGCGCTACCGCATCGCTACTGCCGAAGAGATGCGTGACCTCGGCTCCTTCGCCGAGAGCCGGCCGCAAGACTCGAACGCAGCGCTGGTCTGGGTGCAGATCTACCGAGAAGGACCGCTCACCCTCGACCGGTTGGCGCAGCTCGTGCCGCTCCCCCACTCGGCGCTTCAGAGCGCCATCGAGGCGCTCGTCGCGGACGGCCGCGTGCGACGAGAAGAAGGTGAAGATGGTGAACGATTCGCAGCGGAGCACGTGCTCATCCCGGTCGGGGAGACGGCGGGCTGGGAGGCGGCGGTCGTCGATCACCACCGCGCCGTGCTGAACGCGCTCGCTGCCAAGCTGACGAAGCGCACTCGGACGTCGACCTTGGCGGACGAGGTCGGCGGCACGACTCTCACGTTCGACCTGTGGCCCGGGCATCCGCACGAGCAGGAGGTCCGGAGTCTGCTACGCTCCACCCGCGCACAGGTGCTGCCGCTGTGGGAAAAAGTGGACGAGTACAGCCGCCAACACGCCGGAAGCGAGACTTATCAGGTGCACTACTATTGCGGACAATACGTGGTCGAGGAAGAGGAGACGGGTTGATATGCGTTTCGCATCCGTCCTCCTCGCGCTCACGCTCGCGGCGTGCAGCCCCTCGAATAGTCCGCAGACGGGGAGCCAGACGAACTGGCTCAAGAGCTGCGTCTCTTCGGTGGAGTGCGGCGTCGGCCTCGAGTGCGTCTGCGGCGCCTGCACGGCGACGTGCCTGAGCGATCCCGCGTGCGCCGACCTTCCCGACGCGTCCTGCGTCGCGGCGAGTGACCGCGGCTCGATCGCGCTCTGTGACGGACAAGCTCCGCCCATCAACCTCTGCCTCCCTCGCTGCGTCCAGGGCGCATGCGCCACGGGGACGAGCTGCATCGCCGGCGTCTGCATGCCTAGCGGCCCTACGGTCACGGATGTCACGATCGACGCCGACTCGCAGCATCAGACCTTGATCGGGTTCGGCGCATCGCTCGCGTACGCCGAAGACAGGATCGCCGCGCATCCGGACAACGAGGCCCTCTATGACCTCCTATTCGGGGACGCCGGCCTCGACATACTCCGCATCCGCAACCGCTACGACGACGGCGAGGATCCGCTGACCTCCACCAGCGAGATCATCTCGGCCGTCGGCAAGCGGCTCGGCCACGCCCCGACGCTGTTCATGAGCTCTCCCACCCCGCCCGTCGCGCTCAAGGCGAACGCCTCACGCACGTGCGCCGGCGATCCGGAGACGTGCACGCTGGTCACACTCCCGAGCGGCGAGTTCGACTACGCAGGGTTCGCGGATTACTGGCGCTCGGCGCTCGAGGCTTACGCGACCGCGGGCATCACTCCGGACTACATCAGCATCCAGAGTCACCCCAACTGGATCGCTCCGTCGGACGTCGCGCTCGACGCCTGCCTCTTCTTGCCGGAAGAGGGCACGACGACCGTCTCCGTCGACGGCACGGACACGGAGGTCAGATATCCGGGTTATCGTGAGGCGCTCGACGAGGTGAAGAGCGCGATCGCCGACCTGCCCGTCGTGCCGCAGATCGGAGCGCCGGAGGCTGGTATCGAGGGTGTGCGGGATTTCGTGAGCCCACTCAGCGCGTCTGCTTTCGACGCTCTCGCCTTCCACGCCTACGGGGTCGATCCCGCCGCGGTGGACGCAGGGCCGCTCGAGGCCGTTCGCGACCTCGCCGAAGAGCGCAATCGGCCGGTGTTGCAGACCGAGATGCAGACCGAAGGCATCGATACGGCGGTGATGATCCACTACGCCACCACTTCGGCGAACGCCGCCGCGTACCTTCAGAACGACCTCACCCTGCCCAACCCGGACAGCGCAGGGTTGGCGCTCGCGCTCCTGACGGACGACGACTTCGAGCTCCAGGACACGTACTACGCGTTTCTGCACTACGCACGGCGCACGGACCCGGGCTGGATCCGCGTCGAGGTGACGAATGGCTCTTCGGCGCTCCTGAGCTCGGCTTGGCTTGCCCCGGACCAGAGCGCGCTCACCGTCGTTCTCGTGAATCCGAGCTCGGACGATCTCGAGACCAGGCTCGTCCTCCCGGAAGCGCTCGACGCCGCGCTGACGCGCACCGCCGTGACCCGGACGGTGTTCCGGGGGCTCGAGCGCTCCGCTTCCCTGGGCGCGCTGCCGGAGAGCGGGATCGTGCGGGTACCGAAGGGCTCGATCGCCACCGTCTCCTTCGAGAGCCGCTAGCCCCTGGCGCTCGGGGGGCCTCTCCGGTCAGCCTGTAAGGGTTCAAAGCGCGGAGGAGAAAAAGGTGACCTGCCTCTCGCCGCGCCACCCTGGCATGACTTGGATCGGTGAACGCGAGTATCGTCAGTCAGCGTTCGTTCTATTCCGACCTCTATCCGGTGGTCTCGCGCGTCGTCCGCGCCACACTCGGCTCCGACGCGGATCAGGACGACGTGCTCCAGACAGCTCTGCTCGCGGTCTTCCGCAGCATCGGGAGCGTCCGTGAGTCCGCGAGCCTCGAAAGCTGGGTGGTCGCGGTGGCAGCGAACACGGCGCGACACGAGATCCGTTCCCGACGCCGGCGCCGCCGCACGCTGCAGGCGCTCGCGGAGAGCTCGATGATCACGAGCTACGAACCGGACTTCGAGAGCGCCCTGCGTCGCACGCGCGCCAAACAAGTTCTCGCGAGGATGCCTCCCGGAGAGCGCGAGGTGCTCACGCTCTGGCTCGCCGGCGCTGGGACAATTTCAGAGATCGCGCGTCACCTCGGCTGCTCGCTCTCCACCGCGAGGCGGCGCCTCGGGCGTGCGAAACGAGCACTCAATCGGACCTCGGCATGAACATCAACTCCCACCGAAAACGTGAGACTCGCGACTTCGAGCGCGCTTTGAAGCTCGCCATCGTCACGAGCCTCTTGAGCTTTTCGTGCTCCGATGAAAACGTCGCCACGACCTCCGAAACCGGTCCCGGTACCGGCTCTACGAGTGGCGGCACTGCCGGGACTTCGAACGGAGAGAGCGGCTCGACCAACGGCGCCTCGGGCGGAGCTCCCAGCGCCGGCGGCACCGGAGGAGGAGGTGGTGGCGCTGGCGGAACGAGCCAGAGCGGCGCCGGCGGCACGGCAGGGACGGCCGGGTCCGGAGGTGCCCCGAGCGGGGGACAAGGAGGCGGTTCGGGGAGCGGCGGCTCGGGTCAGACAACGCCGACCTTCCACGTCTTTTTGTTGCTCGGTCAGTCGAACATGGCGGGCTATTCCAAAGCGGAGGAGGCGGACAAGGTCGAAGATCCACGCGTCAAAGTGCTCGGGTTCGACGACTGCGCGGAGACTGGTCGAGTCAAGGACGAGTGGGACACCGCTGCTCCGCCGTTGCATGAATGTTGGAACAGCGCGCTCGGCCCCGGCGACTACTTCGCAAAGACCTTGATCGAGGCCGTGGCCCCCGAAGACACGATAGGCCTCGTGCCCTGCGCCATCAGCGGGGAGAAGATCGAGACGTTCCAGAAGGCGGGCGGCAGCAAGTACGGTTGGATCGTCGATCGCGCGAAGCTCGCGCAGCAAGCGGGCGGCGTGATCGAGGGCATCCTCTTCCACCAAGGTGAATCGAACTGCACCGACTCGAGCTGGCCCGACAAGGTCAAGACCCTGGTGAGTGATCTGCGGAACGACCTCGATCTCGGAGACGCGCCATTTCTCGCGGGCGAGCTCCCGTCCACGGGTAACTGCTCGGCGCACAACACCCTCGTCAACCAGCTACCCGGGCTCATCCCGAACGCGTTCGTCATCTCCGCGGCAGGGCTCGTCGTCGATCCAGCAGACACCACTTGGAATTTGCATTTCGACCATGATTCCCAAGTCACGTTCGGCCAGCGCTATGCGGCGAAGATGAAAGAAGCGCTGGGGCTCTGAGCGCCTTCTCTTCCTGACGCTCCGCACGAGCTCGTAAGACGCGAATACCAGCGAACCGTCACCAACCCTCTCACGACGACTCTCGTCATTTCGCACGAATTTGGCATCGATCGGCCATATCGTGCGCTGACTCACATTCGTCGCGTCCGGTTCGCGACGAGTGATCCAGTTTCGCGCGCAGGCGACGCGCTCGTGATGCACGCATCGAGTGGCCTCGATGGCAGTTAATCACCTTGCAGAATAGCGGCGCGGCACGTAGGATTAATTGCGTGTCGAACACTGACACGGGGACTCCGGATCACGAGCTGGTTGCGCAGTTTGCGTCACCGTCGTGCCTCGACGTCTTGTTCGATCACCTGCCGGACGTGTACTTCTTCGTCAAGGATCGTGAAGGGCGATTCGTGCGCTGCAACCGTGCCTTCGCGACGTTGCTCCATGCCCAGAACGCACGCGAAGTCATAGGCCTCCGGGACCTCGACTTTTTCCCGCGTTCGCTGGCTGACAATTACATGCGTGACGATGATGCCGTCATGAACTCTGCGTCCGCCATCGTAGACAAGGCAGAGCTCGTGCGGACGCCGCAGGGTGCGATCGATTGGTACAACACGACCAAGCTGCCGCTCGTCGACACCGAGGGCGCGGTGATCGGCATCGCGGGCGTGACGCGTGACATCACCCGGATGAAGTCGACCAACGAGCGATTTCTCTACTGGGCGCCGGTGCTCGAAGCCATCATCGAGAACTACGCGGAGCCGCTTTCCACCGCCTCGCTCGCTGCAAAGGTCTCGCTTTCCGTCAGCCAGTTCGACCGCCGATTCAAGAAGCGCTTTCTCACGACGCCGCGCAAGTACGTGTTGAACGTGCGCATCGACGCGGCGTGCCAGCTGCTTGCCTCGACGGAGCTACCGATTGCGACCATCGCTCTCCAGACGGGCTTCTACGATCAGAGTCACTTCACCAACTACTTCTCGCGGGCCAAGGGCATCAGCCCCGCGCAATACCGCCGTAAATATGGCCAATCGCAGCACTGAACGGCGCCGGATGCGTGTTTCCTCCAGGCGGATGCGCGGAGCTTCCAAGCCGTGCCGACGCTGCTCGCCTAAGTGTTGCGCCTGAGGGTCTGGCTCACGCCCTGCTCCCGAGGGTGTGACGCGAGGCCCCGGAGTGTGCCCTCATGAAGCGTCCCTTCGAGCAGTCTCGAAAGAACTATGCCCTTCTGGCTGCGCTAGGCGTGCTGGCGTTGGGCCAGGCGTGCAGCGACGATGAACCCAAGAAGTACGCCGGCCACGGCGGCGCATCGGGTAGCGCCGGAGCGGCTGCCACCGCAGGTAACAGCTCGAACGCCGGAAGCGGCGGCACCGCGGGCGCGGGGGCCGGCAGCAGTGGCGCGGGCACCTCTGGCGCATCGGCGGGCGGCGGGAGCGGAGGAACGGTTGGCCTCGACGCCGGTGTCCCGGTTTACGAGCAGGACGACCCGAACCTGCACCCGCCGGACGAGGCGTATCAGCGCGTCGAGATCCCGGTAGCAGTCAGCAACGTCATGTCGCTCGACATCGACGCGGACGAGAACGTCTACGTGCTCGAACGCGCCGGCAAGCTCAAGATCTGGAAGCCGGACGGCACCGTGATCGAGGCGGGAGCCATCGATGCGTTCTCTGGTAACGAGGACGGCGCCCTCAACATCGTCCTCGATCCGAACTTTTCGACCAATCACTTCGTCTACATCTACTACTCGTCGAACGGCGGCACTCCTCAGAACAGGCTGTCTCGCTTCGAGATTCAGCACGACATGCTGCACCTCGAGAGCGAGAAGGTGCTGCTCACGGTGCCGGACGAGCGCGTCGTGCAGTGGCACGTCGCCGGCGGCATGGACTTCGACTCGAAGGGTAACCTCTACCTCTCGACCGGGGACAACACGAACCCGTTCGAGTCGAGCGGCTATGCGCCCATCGACGAGCGCAACAACCGCTCGGTCTACGACGCGCAGCGGACCTCAGCGAACAGCCGCGACCTCCGCGGCAAGATCCTCCGCATCAAGCCGACGGACGACGGCTACGACATCCCCGAGGGGAACTTGTTCAGCGAGGAGGACGGGCGCCCCGAAGTCTACATCATGGGTGAGCGGAACCCGTTCCGCATCGCCGTCGATCGCGGGAAGGACTGGCTCTACTGGGGCAACGTGGGCCCGGACGCCGGCTCGAACGGCGCGCGCGGCCCCATGGGCTACGACGAGGTCAATCAGGCGAAGGCCGCGGGCTTCTTCGGCTGGCCCTATTGTATCGCGGACAACAAGCCCTACGCGAGCCACGACTTCGGCTCGAACCAAACGGGGCAGCTGTTCAACTGTGACTCTCCGGTGAACGAGTCGCCGAACAACAGCGGCGTCACGAACCTGCCTCCGGCTCAACCCGCGTGGATTGCGTACACCTACGGCGCCCCGCCGTACCCCGCGCTCGGCGGTAGTGGGCCGCGCACCGCGCTCGCCGGTGCGGTCTACCGCTGGAAGCCGGGCGGCTCGATCAACAAACTGCCTCGTTACTTCGACGGCTCCGTGCTGCTCATGGAGTACTCGCGCGGTTGGCTCGCCGAGGTTCGCACCGACGAGGACGGTAAGATCAGCTCGGTCGAGGAGTTCTTCCCGTCGCTCGAGTGGAAGGAGCCGATCCAGATGCGCATCTCGCCGAGCGGCGTGCTCTACGTGGCGCAGTTCGGCGCCGACTCGACCGTGTACCGAATCAACTACGTCGGTGACAACAACCAGCCGCCGCTCGCCGTCGCGAGCTCCGACGTGGACTCGGG
>JAEZYO010000591.1 GCA_023419055.1 Pseudomonadota bacterium
ACATCTCGAGGATCTTGCGATCGGCGATCTGAGCGATGCTCTGAGCGGAGCGCTCCGGCGCGCCGAAATCACTCGGCCTGCTCAGTGGCTCACGCGGCACCGGCGCCTCGAAGCCCGCCTGCGACGAGTGCTTGCTGATGTAGAGCTTGGCCGCGCGATCGACGAGCGAGAAGAGCTCCGGCGAGTCACCGACGGTCTCCGACGTGCCGAGGAGCAAGAACGCACCCGGCTTGAGCGCGTAGTGAAGCGTGCGGAGCACCTTGCGCTGAGTCGATTGCTGGAGATAGATGAGGAGGTTCCGGCAGCTCACGAGGTCGAGCTTCGAGAACGGAGCGTCGTTCGTGACGTTCTGGTTAGAGAACACGATCATGTCGCGGACGCGCCGGCTGATCTGGTACCCGCCCTCGCGCTTCACGAAGTAGCGCTCGAGCCGCTCCGGAGAAACGTCGAGCTCGACGTTGGCCGGATAGAGCCCGCGCCGCGCGCGTTGAATCGCGTCCTGATCGACGTCAGTGCCGAAAATCTGGACCCGACGCCCAGGCTCGTCCTCGCCCAGGTACTCGAGCAGACTTATCGCGATCGAGTAAGCCTCCTCGCCCGTCGAGCAAGCCGGCACCCAGATTCGAATCGGCCCCTGAGGCTTTTGCCTGTCCTTCAGAAAGCGCGGAAAGACCTTCGTCTTGAGCGCCTCGAACACCTCCGGGTCGCGGAAGAAGCTCGTGACGCCGATCAAAAAATCTTTGTAGAGCAGCCGCAGCTCTTCGCGATCGGACTGAACGAACTTCACGTAGTCTTCGAGGCGATCGATCTTGTGGAGCGTGAGGCGGCGTTCGGTCCTGCGATCGATCGTGGCCGGCTTGTAGTACGCGAGATCCGTGCCGAAGGCCGCCCTGATCAGGCCGAGCAGCTTGTTGTTGTGCTCCTCGCGCTGAGGTGGAGGACGATTGGTCACGACTCGATGGGGGCGCTGCTCGATCAGCGACAATTCCTCGGCGATACCTTCCGGCAAGAGGCAGTGATCGACGGCGCCGCTCTCGAGAGCGCTCCTCGGCATGCCGTCGTACTTGGCGCTGTCCGGATCCTGAACGAAGGTAAGCCCTCCAGCCTCCTTGATCGCGCGCAGGCCGAACGTGCCGTCGGAACCGGTCCCGGACAGGACGACTCCGATGGCTCTCTTGCCCGCGTCCTCGGCGAGCGCCCTGAAGAAGAAGTCGACCGGAAGACGTGGTCGCCGCCCCGAAGGCGGCCCCATGAGCTGAAGCACCCCCTGCTGAATCCCTAGATCCGCGTTGGGAGGAATGACGTAGACGCGATTCGGGAGGACCCGCATGCCGTCTTCGGCGGTGACGACCTCGACGTGAGTCGCCTTCCAGAGAAGATCCGGCAAGGCGCTCGCTTGCGTCGGCAACAAATGTTGCACGACCACGAAGGCCATGCGCGTGGGTTTCCCCAGCTTGGCGATCAGCGAGGAGAGCGCCTCGAAGCCCCCTGCCGACGCCCCGATTCCGACGATGAAGGAAGGGCCGGTCGCGACAGCGGCGATCGGAGCCCGCCCGTCGGCGACAACGCTCGCGCGCTCCGACTCCGCCTCCGTGCTTGCCTGTTCGCAGTCCAATGCGCCACTTTCCTCCTCTCGTCTCGACATGCTGTCACCTCGAGCGTTCGAGAGGCCAGCGAGCCACCCTCGAGCGAGTCGAAGCGATCTCGGAATACCGAGATCCCAGGTGGAGTCGGGTATCTCTCGCGACCGTTCGGACGTCAAGTTCGGCGCCGCCGGGGCCTCGCGCGGCTCGCTTCGAAGTCGGCGGAGTTTCCGAGCCCTTCGAGCCGGGAGAACGTCGACAGGCACCCTCGAGGGTTCTAGTGGAAACTGCCGAGCGCCCAAAAGAAAAGGGGGGCTCGAGCCCCCCTTCTCCTCGCGCACTTTCGGCGCTGGCCGTCGCTACACGGTCACGCTGGTGCGAATGTCTCGAAGGATGACCTTGTCGATGCCCGGCACCTTCGAGAGCTCGTCGATCGTCTTGAACCGGCCGTGCTTGGCCCGGTACTCGATGATCTTGCGCGCGTGTTGGATTCCGATTTCGGCGATTTGAGCGAGCTCGGCTTCGCTCGCGACGTTGATGTTGATCACGCGACTGTCCGACATGCTTCCCTCCTTGGAGCTGCTGCAGCTTCCCCTTTTTCCTCGGTGGCACTGCGAAGCGGCTGGCCCCCCGGTGCAACGGCCGTACCGATCCTACGAAGGAAGGAGGACGAGCTCGAACGGCAGCGCCGAGGCCGCGTGTCGACGGAGTGCGTGATCTTACCCGGCCCACTTCGCCACGACGCCACCTGTCTGGCTCGTGGCGGCCTCGCGTCCGAGCAGAAACACGAGCTCAATCCGGCAGCGGAATGAACTCCTGATCGTCACCAGGAACCTTGGGAAAGTTACCAGCGCGCCATCGTTCCTTCGCGCGCTCGATGCGCTCGTCGGAGCTCGAGACGAAGTTCCAATAGATGTGCCGCTCACTCTCGAGCGGCGCGCCCCCGAACAGCATCACGTGGGCTTTGCCCTCCGCGAGCAACGTCGCCGCGCGACCGGGCGCGAACACCAGCAGGTGCCCGGGCTCGAAGCGCTCCGCACCGCAAGCGATGCTGCCCTCGACCACGTAGGCGGCTCGCTCCTGATAGTCGACAGGAACGGCGAGCTTTGCCCCGGCCTCGAGCCGCGCGTCCACGTAGAAGAGCGGCGAGAGCGTCTCGACGGGCGAGCGCGCGCCGTAAGCTTCCCCTGCGATCACCGAAAGCTCTGCACCGGATAGACTCAATTTCGGCAGCGATGCCTTGGGGTGATGGCGAAAGCTCGGGAGCACCTCTTCCCGATCGCGCGGCAAGGCCACCCACGCCTGGATCCCATGGAGCCTCGAAACCCTGGCGCGCTCCTCGGCGGGCGTACGCTCGGAGTGCACGATGCCGCTTCCGGCAGTCATCCAGTTCACGTCGCCGGGACGGATCGCCTGAGCCGATCCGAGGCTGTCACGATGAAAGATCTCGCCTTCGAACAGGTAGGTGACGGTCGCCAAGTTGATGTGCGGATGAGGTCGGACGTCGATGCCCTGCCCGGGGGCTTGCTCGGCGGGCCCCATGTGGTCCCAAAAGATGAAAGGGCCGACCAGCCTGCGACGCGCGGAAGGCAGCACGCGTCTCACGCTGAACCCTCCGAGGTCACGCACTCGGGACTCGATGACGAGGTCGACTGCAGGTTCAGCGTCGTCGATGCAGCGAGGTTCAGCCGCGGGTTGCCAGCTCATGGCCGTACTTTAGCGTCAACCCGTCCGGTTGAAAGTCGCCCTTGCTAGGCAGGGAGGTTCCGCGCGAAAATCCGCGGCGCATGGCGGTGACGATTCGGACGCGGTGGCGGCGGGCGGCAGCATTGGTAGGGAGATTCTTCGTGATTGCGTGCGCGCTCGCGGGCGCCGCGTGCGGGGAAGAAGAGGCGAGCTCTACGGAGCTCGTCTGTGAGGCCGTCTGCGAGCGCCTCACCAAGTGCGGGGTCACGGGGGGCGACTGCGACGGCAACTGCCGCGCGAACGTGAGCTACGAGCAGCTGCGCGTCGACGCGGCAGAAGGCCTCTCGGCCTGTCTGCGCGCGCAGAGCTGCAGCGCGTTGTCTTCGGAGGAGACCTTCCGTCAGACCTTCGAGGCCTGCTGGCACGAGATGGAGGGCAGCGTCACCGCCACCGAGTTCGGCCGGAGCTTCTGCCGAACCTACGCCGCGCACCTCTACGGCTGCGGCTACGCTTACGGCGCGGAGCAGTGCGAGGCCGAGTACGGGATCCTGACCGATGAGGCGCTGGAGCGCGTGCTCCCCTGCGCCGAGCAGTCGTGCGACACCCTCACGACCTGTCCATCCCGAGCCATAGCGGGGGCCCATTGACGCGCTCATCGATCGCGGTGCTCTCGCTCTCGCTGCTCTGTGCCTGCGGAGAGAGCGCGGATCTGGATCTCGCCCCCGGCACGCCTGGCCCGTGGCCTATCGAGGGTTGCGCCTTCGACTACCGCCCCTGCGACGTGCGCGACGACGCCTGCCAGCGCGAGAAGCTCGAGCTTACCGCCTGCGTGCGCGGCAACGAAGCGGGTCCACTCCCGCCAGTGTCGGTGATGACGGCGGCCGAGTTCGACGCCTTCGTTGCTTCCGAATCCCCGCGCCCCGACCCGGATTACTGGGAGGACGTGCTGGTGATGCTCGAGCTCGCCGAACCGGGAGCGCTCGGGGCGAAGCGGCTCCGTCGCCGCGTGGCGGGAGAAGTGGGCGCGTTCTACCGCTGGGACGAGGACGACGTCGTGCTCATCGATCGGGGCGGGCCGTTCGACGACGTCGGGATGAACGCCATCCTGGTGCACGAGTTCGTGCACGCACTCCAGGATCGGGAAGTCGATCTCCGAGCGTACGCTGACGCCCACGATGACGACGACGATACCTTTCTCGCCGCGAGATCCGTTTACGAAGGCGAAGCGCGCCTGTGGGAGGATCGCGTGCGCGCGGCCATGCTGGGGCTCGACGTCGAGGCCATCGACTGGGAAAACCGACTGAACGAGCTCGTTCTCCGCGGTGAAAGCTGGCTCCTCGAACAGGAGGGCGCGCTGCTCGCCGCGAGCGAGCTCGTCCCCTACACGCACGGCGCGCGCTTTCTCTACCCGCAGTGGAAAGAGAAGGGCCACGACGGCGTGCTCGAGCTCTTTGCCGATCCTCCGCGGTCGAGCAAGGAGCTCTTGCTCGGCGAGCGGGAGCCGCTCTCGGAGGTCACGCCGTTTCCGGAGCTCGAGCCGCCCGAGGGAGTCGAGCTCTACGGGAGCTCCAGCCTGGGTGCCCTCGGGATCTACGTTTACCTCGCGGCCGAGCTCGGTCGCGAGCCGGCGCGGGAACGCGCGCTCACCTGGACTTCCGATCGCTTCGAGATCTACGTCGACGCAGCGTCGGAGTCGCCGATCATCGTCTGGTCGCTGGACGCGTCGGCGGAGGCCGCCTCCTCCGTGTTCGGAAGGACCCGCAGGCTCCTCCCGAACACCGTGTCTCGGACCGTCGGTCGAAGGCAGCGGCTCGCGGCGACGGCCAATTCGGATCTGGCCCTGGGCTGGGCGGTCGACGGCGACCTCTGACGCCTGGTCAGACCTTCAGGTGCTTCTCCACCATGCTCTCGTCGAGATCGTCCATCTTGCCGGAGGCGACGACTCGACCGCGGTCGAGGATGCAGAAGCGATCGGCGACCTTGCGCGCGAACGCGAGGCGTTGCTCGACGATCAGGATCGTGAGGCCGAACTCCTTGTTGAGCTTGTGGAGGACGTCGCCGATCTGGGAAACGATGTTCGGCTGAATGCCCTCGGTCGGTTCGTCCAAGATCAAGAGCTTGGGGTCGAGGGCGAGCGCGCGACCCATCGCGAGCTGCTGCTGCTGCCCGCCGGAAAGATCGCCGCCGCGCCGCTTCATCATGCTCTTCAAGACCGGGAACAGCTCGAACACGCGCTCGGGCACCTTCGTGGCCTTGTCGGGGCGTGCGCTCAACCCCACGCGCAGGTTCTCGGCCACGCTGAGCTGCCCGAAGATCTCGCGGCCTTGCGGGACGTAGCCGATGCCCTTTCGCGCGCGCACCTCGGGCCGCTGTGAAGCGAGGTTCTGCTCGGCGAAGCGGATCTCGCCGGACTTGAGCGGCAAGAGTCCCATGATCGATTTGAGGAGGGTGGTCTTTCCGACTCCGTTCCGGCCCATCAGGCAAGTGCAGGAACCTTCGGGCACCTCGAGGTCGATGTCCCAGAGCGTGTGGCTCTCCCCGTAGTACTGGTTCAGCCCGCGCAGGTTCAGCATCACGTCCGCTCCTGGGTCTCGCCGAGGTAGACCTCGACCACCTTGGGATCCTTCTGAACGGTGTCCATGTCGCCCTCGGCGAGGATCTTGCCCTCGTGGAGCACCGTCACGGTCTTCGCGATGCTGCGCACGAACTCCATGTCGTGTTCGATGACCACGACGGTGTGCTCACCGGCGAGCGAGTTCAAGAGCTCGGCCGTCTTCTCGGTCTCTTGGTGGGTCATGCCGGCGATGGGCTCGTCGACCAGGAGCACGCGCGGATTCGTCGCGAGCAACATTCCGATCTCGAGCCACTGCTTCTGCCCGTGCGCGAGGAGGCCGGCCCTCGTATTGGCGTGGTCCTTGAGCCCGATGGTTTCGAGCGTCTTCTCGATGCGCTCGCGCTCGGCCCGGGTGAGCCGCGCGAACAGGCTCTGGAAGACGCCCTTCTTGCCCGGCAAGGAGAGCTCCAGGTTCTCGAACACGGTGTGGCCCTGGAAAACGGTCGGGCGCTGGAACTTCCGGCACACGCCGCGCTGGACGATCTGGTGCTCGCTCAGCTGAGTGAGGTCGGTGTCGTCCCCCACCAGGAAGACCGAGCCGCTGTCGGGCTTGGTCTTGCCCGTGATGATGTCCATCAGCGTGGTCTTGCCTGCGCCGTTCGGGCCGATGATGCAGCGGAGCTCTCCCTCGTCGAGCACCAGCGTAAGCTCGGTGATGGCCTTGAAGCCGTCGAAGGACACGCTCACGTTGTCGACGCAGAGCAGAGCCTTTCGCCCCTTCGTGAGCGCGTCGTAGCGCGACTTGTCGACCGTCTTCCGCTGCGGCACCAGGCTGAAGCGTCGCGGGCTCTTGGGCGTGGGTTCGACCTTCGATTCGGGCGCCGGGGCTTCCTCGACGGGAGCTTCCACCGCTCTCTCCGCTGCAATCGCCATGGGTTGGATCTCCTCGCTGACGCTCACTTCGCCGCCTCCACTCGACTCGTAGCGCGGGAGCGCACGAGCGCTCGCAGCTTCGAGAATGCACCGACCAGGCCGTCGGGCAAGAACAGCGTGACCCCGATGAAGAGGACACCGAGCACGTAGAGCCAGAGCTCGGGCATGCTGACGGTGAGCCAGCTCTTCGCGCCGTTCACGGCGAAGGCGCCGAGCGGCGCGCCGATCAGGCTACCGCGGCCGCCCACGGCGACCCAGATCGCCATCTCGATGGAGTTCGACGGCTGGAGCTCGCTCGGGTTGATGATGCCGACTTGAGGCACGTAGAGCGCGCCGGCGAACCCGCACAGGACGGCCGAAAGCGTGTACACGAAGAGCTTGAACTTGCTCGTGTCATAGCCCGAAAAGGCCGCCCGGCTCTCCTGGTCCCGCACCGCGCGGAGGACGCGGCCAGCCTTGGAGGTCGCGATGAAGCGACACAACAGGAACGTCGCCGCGACGCCGAGCGCGGAGAGCACGTAGAGGCCTTGCTTGGTCGACGGCTCGTGCAGGGAGTAGCCGTAGATGTGCTTGAAATCCGTAAGGCCGTTGTTACCGCCGAGGCCGGTTTCGTTGCGGAAGAACAGCAGCATGAGCGCGTAGGTGAGCGCCTGCGTGATGATCGAGAAGTAGACGCCGCGGATGCGCGAACGGAACGCGAAGTAGCCGAACACGTAGGCGAGCAGGCCCGGCACCGCGAAGACCGCGAGCAAGGCGAAGAAGAAGTTATCCATCGGCTTCCAGAACCAGGGCAGCTCCTTCCAGTCGAGGAACACCATGAAATCCGGAAGGTTCGAACGGTAGACGCCGGCGTCCCCGATCGAACGCATCAGGTACATGCCCATGGCGTAGCCACCGAGCGCGAAGAACACGCCGTGCCCGAGGCTCAGGATGCCCGTGTAGCCCCAGAGCAAGTCCATGGCGATCGCCACGATCGCGAAGCACATGAACTTGCCGAGCAGCGCCACCAGGTAGTCCGGCAGGCCGAAGAGCGGCAACGCACAAACCACTACCGTGAGCGCGGTGAACACGATGAGGCCGTTCTTCGACATCAACGGCTCGAGCCGCACGGCAGCCGGGATGCGGAGCGCCGGAGCGGCCGGCGCGACGACCGAAGGTGACTGGCTCATGCGACCTCCGCGGAGCGACCCTTCAGGGCGAAGATGCCCTGAGGGCGACGCTGGATGAACAAGATGATGAAGCCCAAGATGATGATCTTGCCGAGCACCGCGCCTGCGGCAGGCTCGAGCACTTTGTTGACGACGCCGAGACCGAGCGCACCGGCCAGCGTACCTGCGAGCTTGCCGACGCCGCCGAGCACCACCACCATGAAGGAATCCACGATGTACGTCTGGCCGAGCTCGGGCCCGACGTTCCCCAGCTGGGAGAGCGCCACGCCGCCGAGGCCGGCGACGCCCGAGCCGATGCCGAACGTCAGCATGTCGACCTTGCGCGTGGCGATGCCCATACCGGCGGCCATCTCGCGGTTCTGGGTGATGGCGCGGACCTGCAGGCCGAGCGGCGTCTTCTGCAGCATGTACCAGACGAAGCCGATCACGGCGGCGCTGAACAGGATCACGGTGAGGCGGCTGTAGGTGAGCACGAAGCCGGGCAGCAGCTCGACGCCACCCGAGAGCCACGTCGGGTTGGCGACCGTCACGTTCTGGGCACCGAAGATCAGGCGAACCGTCTGGATCAAGATCAGGGAGATGCCCCAGGTGGCGAGCAGCGTCTCGAGGGGTCGCCCGTAGAGGAAGCGAAGCACCGTGCGCTCGAGCAGCATGCCGATCGCGGCGCACACGACGAACGCTACCGGCACGGAGACGACCAGGTACCAGTCGACGAGATCGGGAGCGTAGGCCTGAAAGGCCTTTTGCACGGTGAAGGCGCTGTAGGCGCCGATCATCAAGAGCTCGCCGTGAGCCATGTTGATGACGCGCATCAAACCGAACGTGATGGCGAGGCCCAGCGCGGCCAGCAATAAGACGCTGCCCAGGCTCAACCCGTAGAACAGGTGCCCCACCATGCCGATCCACATGGCGTGGCGCTCGACCGCAGCGAGTGCGCTGTGCGCGGCGCGGCGCACGGCCTCGTTCTTCTCGAGGTAGTTGCCCTGCCCGTCCTTCTGGACGATGCGCTCGAGCTCCGGCTTGAAGGCAGGATCCGCCACGTCCTCGATGGTCGCGAGGGCCGCGAGCCTACGGTTTACGTCCTCGCTCGAGAGATCGATCTGCGCAACGGCGAGCGACAAGGCTTCTTTGATCGCGGCGTCGGTCTCCTTGGCGAGCGACGCGCGCAGCACGGGAGCGAGATCGTCGTTGCGGCGCTTGGAGAGCTCCTGCGCCGCCTTCAACCGGATCTCGGGATCGGCGGCCCCGAGCCGCAGCGAGGCGAGCGAGCTCTCGAGCGCGCGCCTCAGCCGGTTGTCCACCAGCGGGGTCTTGAGCGGAGGCTTGGCCGCGACATCACCGCTGATGGGGCTGACCTTCCCTGCGTCGTCGGCGACGAAGGGTCCGCCTTCCGAATCGATGCGGAGCGTACCGGCCTCGAGCGCCTCGAGCAGCGGCAGAGCCGCGGGATCTCGAGCGGCGGCCATCGCCTCGACCGTCTTGCCGGCGGCGGCCCGATCGTCACCGAGGAGCGCTCTGGTCTGCTCCGGCGGAATGGCGGCGCGCGCCGTACCGGTCAGCGCAAAGAGCGCAGCGACGCCCATCACGATGCGAATCAACGCTAGCTTCTTCAAGGTTCACATCCGATTGAATGACTTGGGGGCTCGAGCGGACGCGAAGCGGCGACGCGAGCGTCGAGGCGGAGCAGTCGCACCCGCCTCGACACATCGTCGACTCACGCTCAGGGCGCTGCGGCGGCGAGCAGGCCCGTCTTGAACTTCGGCTCGGTGCAGTTGCCGCACACCCAGGGGAAGCTCCAGTCGGCGACCTTCTTCGCGCTGTCCGGCACGTACGGGCTCCACGGCATGGCCCGGATCGGACCGTCCGTCTTCCACACGACCTGGAACTGACCGTCCTCCTTGATCTCGCCGATGAAGACCGGCTTGTGGAGGTGGTGGTTCTTGCCGTCCATCTGGGTGTCGAAGCCGGCCGGCGATTTCACGACCTGATAGCCCATGGCCTGGCGGACCGCGTTCACGTCCGTGGTGCCCGCCTGCTCGACGGCGCCCGCCCACATCTTGATGCCGATGTAGGTCGCTTCCATCGGGTCGTTCGTCACGCGCTTGTCGGCGTCGGGCAGGTTCTTGGCCTTGGCGTACGCCTTCCAGTCGGCGATGAACTTCTTGTTCTCGGGCGTGTCGATGCTCATGAAGTAGTTCCACGCCGCAAGGTGGCCCACGAGCGGCTTGGTGTCGATACCGCGGAGCTCCTCTTCACCGACGGAGAACGCGACGACCGGGATGTCCGAGGCCTTCAGGCCCTGGTTCGCGAGCTCCTTGTAGAAGGGCACGTTGGAGTCGCCGTTGATCGTGGAGACCACCGCGGTGGGAGTACCGGCCGCAAACTTCTTGATATCGGCGACAATCGTCTGGTAGTCCGCGTGGCCGAACGGCGTGTACTTCTCCATGATGTCCTTCTCGGCCACCTTCTTGTCCTTGAGGAAGTACTGGAGGATCTTGTTCGTGGTGCGCGGGTAGACGTAGTCGGTGCCGAGCAAGACCCACTTCTTGGCGCCGCCGCCCTTCTCGCTCATCAGGTATTCGACCGCCGGGATCGCCTGCTGATTCGGCGCGGCGCCCGTGTAAAACACGTTGTAGCTCGACTCCTCGCCCTCGTACTGCACCGGGTAGAAGAGCAAGCCGTTCAGCTCCTCGAAGACCGGGAGCACGCTCTTGCGCGACACGGAGGTCCAACAGCCGAACACCGCCGCGACCTTCTCCTTCTGCAGGAGCTCGCGCGCCTTCTCGGCGAATCGCGGCCAATCCGAGGCGGGATCGACCACCACCGGCTCGATCTTGCGCCCCATGACGCCGCCTGCAGCGTTGATCTGCTCGATGGTCATGAGAGCGACGTCCTTCAGCGAGGTTTCGCTGATGGCCATCGTGCCCGACAGCGAGTGGAGGATGCCGACCTTGATCGGCCCCGTCTCCGCCGCCTTGGGCGTCTCGGCCGCCGTCCCGGGTGCCGCCGCGGCTTCTTTCTTGCCGCTGTCAGCTGCCCCGGGCGCCGCATCGGTCGCCGGCCCCTTGCAGGCCCCCGTCATGAGTCCCATCAAGCCTAAAAGGATCTTCGCTACTTGGGTCTTCATCGGTCTCTCCTGAATTCGGGAAAGCGCGCACGAGCGACGTTTCCGAGTCCCTCGCCGGCTTACCGACGACCCCTTCATGGGCGGCGCTTGGTTTCGGCTATGTCTCAAGCCAGAGAACTACTGATGTCATTGCCCCGGCCGTTCGGCCGCATTCTCGGCACCGCTGAAAATGACGGGGAATTGCCAGATCACGAGCACCAAGCAGCCTTCTTTCGTCCAAACCGTGTGGCTCGTGCCGGGTGGGTTGACGATCAGAGTGCCGGCTTCGTAGCGGCCGCGCTCATCCTCTTGTGACCCCTCGAGCACGACGATGTGCTCGTACCCGGGGTGCTCGTGGCGCGGCACCTTTGCGCCCGGAGCGTAGCGCAGGAACGCTGCCGAGGCTTCGCCCGGAGCGCCCCCGTACAGGCGGGCGATCTCCACGCCTTCTCGGAAAGGTCGAAAGGCGAGGTCTCGGGGCGGAGGAAGCGAGAGGACGAGGCGTTCGTGAGGGCTCAAGCGTCGAGCGCCTCGATAACCGACGAGGCGGTGGCCGTCCAGCCCACGATGCCGCCTTGAGCTCGCACCATCTCGATAGTGGCAGCCTTGAACTCGGGGAAATAGCTCTCGGTCGCGTCCTCGACGAGCAGGCAATCGTACCCGCGGTCGTTCGCTTCTCGCATGGTGGTCTGAACGCAGACCTCGGTGGTCACGCCGCCGATGAGGAGCCGCTTGATCCCGCGCGACTTGAGCTCTTTGTCGAGAGTCGTGGCGTAGAACGCCCCCTTGCCCGGCTTCGGGATCACCACGTCTTCGGCCGCAGGCGTGAGCTCGTCGATGAAGTCGTTTCCCGGCTCGCCCATCACGAGGATGCGCCCCATCGGTCCGGCGTCACCGATCCGCAAGCCGGGCTTGCCCCGCACGAGTTTGGCGGGCGGACAGTCCGAAAGATCCGGCAAGTGACACTCTTTGGTGTGCACGATCGTGATGCCCGCCTTGCGGCAGGCGGCGATGAGCGCAGCGGCTGGCTTGATCGAAGGAGCGAGGCGCGACACGTCGTTTCCGAGCGCGGCGCCGAAGCCACCCGGTTCCATGAAGTCGCGCTGCATGTCGATCATCACGACCGCGACTTCTTTCAAGTTTCCGAGAGCAAAAGTGGAAGGCTGCGCGAGAACTTGCTTTTCGGTGGTCATGCGTGGTGCCCTGCCATGTGCCTGCCGATGGTGGCGGCGTCGGCGGCTTCCGGTGTGGTTTCGAACACGATGCTGCCCTCGCTCATCACGAGGATGCGGTCGGACAGCGCGAAGATCTCTTCGAGATCGGTGCTGACGAGCAACACGGCCGTCCCCGCGTTGCGCGCGGCCATGATCCGGGAACGAATTTCGCTGACGGCGGCGAAGTCGAGGCCGAAGCAGGGGTTCGCGGCGATGAGCACCGCCACGTCTCCCTCGAGCTCGCGCGCCAGCACCGCCCGCTGCACGTTGCCGCCCGAGAGCGCGGAGATGGGCGCGTCGGGGCCCGGCGCCTTGATACGAAAGTCCTTGATGGCCTTCTTGGCGCGCCGCCTCACGGGGCCGCGCAGCAAGGCCCACTTCAAGAACGTGAAGGCAGGCGAGTCGAAGTCGCGAAAGGCGATGTTCTCGGCCACGCTCATGTTGCCCACGCAGGCGTTGCGGAGCGGCGCTTCGGGCAGCAGGCGGACTCGCCGTTCCTGCATCAAGGCGCGCGTCGGCCGGTAAGGCTTGCCGCTCACCCGCAGGCTTCCGCCGCTCGCGGCACGCTGGCCGGCGAGCACCTCCACGAGCTCGTCCTGGCCGTTTCCCGAAACTCCCGCGATGCCGACGATCTCCCCCGCCCGCACCGAGAGCGAGATCCCCTCGAGCACCGGGAGGCCGATGTCGTCGTCGGCGGTGAGCTTCTCGATCTCGAACGTCGGTGAGTCGGCTTCGAGCTTGGTGCGTTCGAGCGCGCTCTTCGGGGGCTCGGCGCCCATCATCATCTCGGCCATGTCCTTCGGAGTAAGCTCGCTCGTCAGGCCCTGACCCGCGAACTTCCCGCGCCGGAGCACGGTGACGTAGTCCGCGTACTCGGTGACCTCGCGGAACTTGTGGGTGATGATGGCGACGCTGACGCGTCCCTCCCCTGCCATGCCGCGGAGCATGCCGAGCACCTCGTCGGCTTCTTGAGGCGTAAGGACGCTCGTGGGCTCGTCCAGGATGACGATGCGGCTACCGAGGTAGAGCTGCTTCAGGATCTCGAGCTTCTGCTTCTCGCCCGCCGCGAGCTGCCGCACCGTGCGCTCCGGTCGCACCTGAAACGGCATGGTTTGCATGAACTCGTCGATGGCCTTGAGCTCCCGCTTCCAGTCGACGACTCGCGGGACGTTGGCGCGCGAGAGCACGAGGTTTTCCGCGACCGTCATGTTCTCGACCAGCGTAAAGTGCTGGTAGACCATGCCGATCCCGTGGCGCTGGGCGTCTCTCGGGCTCTGCACCTGCACCACCTCGCCGCCGATCGAGAGCTCGCCGGCGTCGGGCTGGTAAAAGCCCATGATGCATTTGACGAGCGTGCTCTTGCCTGCGCCGTTCTCGCCGAGCAGCGCGTGGAAGCTCCCGGGACGAAGGTCGAAGCTCACGTCGTCGAGCGCCAGGTTCGAACCGAAGCGCTTGGTCATGCCGAGCGCTTCGAGCCTGGGTGGGCGCCCCTTTTGCTGCCCCACCAGGCGCCAGGAGCTCTCGTCCAAGCCGGGATCGGGCGGCGCCTCTCGGAGGGAAGCGGCCGGGCTGGTCACCGGACCACCTCGAGCAAAGCTTTCGAGGTGCTGACGGCGCCGAAGACCCCGTTCTGCATGGTCACCATCTTGAGCGCTGCGTTGTGATTGCCGACGTCGGTGGCCGCGCAACAATCTCCCAAGATCACGCACTCGTAGCCGCGATCGTTCGCTTCGCGCATCGTCGTGTGAACACAGACGTCCGTGGTGATCCCCGTGAGCACGATGTTCCGGATCCCGCGCTGCCGGAGGATGAGATCGAGATCCGTCGCGCAGAATGAACCCTTGCCGGGCTTGTCGATGATGGGCTCCCCCGGAAGCGGATAGAGCTCGGGGATGATGTCCCAGCCCGGTTCACCGCGAACCAGCACGCGTCCGCAGGGGCCCTGGTCCCCGATGCCCGTCTGGCCGGGACCGCCACCCTGCAGGCGCCGCGAGCGCCAGCGCTTGTTTGCCGGTAGATCGGCGAGATCCGGCCGGTGCCCTTCTCGGGTGTGGATGACGTGGTAGCCGTTCTTGCGAAACGCCGAGAGCACGGCTGAAATCGGCTCGATGCAGGCCCGGCTGTTGGTGAGGTCGTAGCCGAGGAGATCGATGTAGCCGCCCTTGCCGCAGAAGTCGGTCTGCATGTCGATCACGATCAGCGTCGTGTTCTCGGGGCGAAGGTCGCCGTCGTAGGGCCAGGGATAGGGATCTGCAGCGATGAAGGCCATGGGTTGCCTCAGCGAGCGACGGTAAGCTCCGCGGGTTGATCGGCGGAGGTCTGAGTAGCCGAGCTGCTCAACACCATGATGAGCAGCGTGAGGACGTAAGGTGCCGCGTTGAACAGGTAGTAGCCCGAGGTCACCCCGACGGATTGGAGAGCGGGCCCGAGCGCGCTCGCGCCACCGAACAGGAGCGAGGCGTACAGGCAGCGCACCGGGTCCCAGCGCGCGAAGATGACGAGCGCGACGGCCATGAGCCCCTGACCGCTCGAGAGGCCCTCGTTCCAGCTGCCCGGGTAGAAGAGCGACAGAAAAGAGCCGCCCACTCCCGCGAGGGCGCCGCCGCAGGCGGTCGCGAGCAAGCGCACTCGGTTCACGTCGTAGCCCATGGCTCGGGCCGCCTCGGCGCTCTCGCCCACCGTGCGCAGAACGAGGCCATAACGGGTGTTCTTGAGCGCCCAGCGTAACGCCGGCGCCAAAAGCAGGCCGATCAAGAAGAGCACGTTGACCTGGAGCGCCGACCTCACTTGAGGCGTCTCACTCCAGAAGCCGAGTGGCAACGCGGGAAGCCGAGGAGCGCTCGGCTGAATCAGAGGCTTACCGAGGAAGAAAGCCAGGCCGACGCCCAGCAACATGAGGGCGATGCCGACCGCGATGTCGTTGACCTGCTTCCGGCCGCATAAAAAGCCATGACACAGACCGAAGGCCGCTCCCACGGCTGCTGCGGCGAGCACGCCGAGCCAGGCCGAGCCAGTCAGGTAAGAGACGCCGTACCCCGCCATGGCGCCCATCACCAGGGTGCCTTCGAGCCCGAGGTTGACTCGCCCGGATTTCTCGGTGAGGCACTCACCCAAGCTCACGAACAAGAAGGGTGTGCTCACGCGAATCGCTCCGGCGACGACCGCGAGCGGGATCCCCCAGTAACCGAGAGCCGCGTCCATGACTCAGCTCCCCTCCGCGAAGCGGCCAAAGAGCTTGATCCTGCCGCGATAGGTCTCGCTCGCGAGCAGCACGACGAACAAGATCCCTTGCATCACGTTGACGGTCGCGTCGGGCAACCCGAAGGTGCGCTGCAAGAGCCCGCCGCTCGCGCTGATGCCTCCGAGCAGCAGGGCGACAGGGATCACCGCGAGCGGGTTGTGCCGAGCGAGAAAGGCCACCAAAATCCCGGTGTAGCCGTATCCGGCGATCAAGGATGCGTTGGCCTTGCCGTGAACGGCTGCGACCTCGACCATCCCGGCGAGCCCGGCGAAAGCCCCACCGATGGCGCAGGTGACGATGACGAGCTTGCTTACACCGAGCCCGCTCAGTCGCGCGGCGCGCGGGTTACCTCCGACGATGCGGGCGCCAAAGCCGAAGGTGCTGACGTCCATCAAGACGTAGCAGACGAAGCAAGCGACGATGCCGTAGACGAGCCCCCAATGCACGTCGAAGCTCGGAATGTTGGTCAGCATGTTCGCTTCGCCGATGTGCTCGGTCGACGGCTTGTTCAAGCTCGCCGGATCCTTGAGTGGACCCTCGACCAAGTGGTTCATCAGCGCGATCGCGATGTACGAGAGCAAGAGAGAGCTGATGGTCTCGTTCACCCCACGCAGCGCGCGAAGCGCGCCCGCTGTCCCGATCCAGATCGCACCCGCCAGCATGCCCGCGAGCATCATCGCGACCGTGACGGTCATTGGGGAAGAGCCGGTCATCGAGAGAGGAACGACCGCGGCGGCAGTACCGCCCACGACCACGGCGCCTTCTCCACCGATCACCATCAGCCCGAGCCGAGCCGGGAGCGCGCAGCAGAGCCCGGTCAGCATCAACGGGGCCGCGCGGAGCAGCGTATTTTGGAACGAGAACCACGTCCCGAACGCGCCGCGATACATCTCCTCGAACACGGCGAGCGGCGAGTGCCCGGCAAACGCCACGAAGGCCCCGAAGAAGCCGAGCGACACCGCGAAGGCACACGCAGGCAACAAGGCGTCGTCGAGCCACGCGGCGCCCCTCTGCACGACGCCCCGCCAGAAGCTCTCGACTTGATCGGCAGCGCCAGCCACTGTGGCCGGCGACGCGCCCGCGGTCATGCTCAAACCTCCGGGGCGCACCCCTCACGGCGCGCCCGTTCGAAACTGCTCGGACGATCGATTGGCGGTTGGTTCGTCGTGGTGAAAGCTACTTCGTGGAGCCCTTCACGCCCTCGACCAGGTAATCCATCTTTTCGAGAGCAATATCGGTCTGACCTTGCTCCGTCCCGGTCGCGAGCAGCTCCTTACCGGTGTTGTCCTTGAGTGGACCCTTGAAGATGGTGAGAGTACCGGCGGTAAGTTTCGCCTTTGCTTCTTCCGCTTTGCTTTTCGCCTCGTCGGAGACCGCAGGTCCGTAGGCAGACATCTTGATGAAGCCGTCCTTGAATCCACCGCGGACCAGGTGCGCCGACATTTTCCCGGCTTTGACGTCCTCGATGTACTTCTTGTAGACGGCTTCCCAGTTCCACTCGGCGCCCGTCAAATACCCCTTCGGAGCGAGCTTCGCCTGGCTCGCGTGGTAGCCGGTGCTGAACACGTTACGGCGCTCAGCCGTCTCCATGATCACCTTCGGGGAGTCGACGTGTGACGTGAGGACGTCCGCGCCCTGATCGATCAAGCTGTTGGCCGCTTCCGCTTCCTTGACCGGCAGCGACCAGTCGCCCGTGAAGATCACCGTGGTTTCGATCTTCGGATTGACCGATTTTGCGCCGAGCGTGTAGGCGTTGATGTTGCGGAGCACCTGCGGAATGGGCTTGGCCGCGATGAAGCCGAGTTTGTTCGTCTTGGTCGTCAACCCCGCCGTGACGCCCGCGACGTACTGGGCCTCGTCGATGTAACCGAAGTAGCTTCCCACGTTCTTCGGGTGCTTGCCCTCCGTATAGAGCCCTCCACAGTGGAAGAAGGTCACGTTGGGGTACTTTTCCGCCATCTTCAGAATGTGCGGGTCGAAGTAGCCGAAAGAAGTCGGGAAGAGCAGCTTCGCGCCGTCCAGATTGATCATGCTTTCCATGGTCTTCTGGACCGCCACGGTCTCCGGAACGCTCTCCTCTTCGCGAATCTTCAGCCCCGGAAGGCTCGCGACGGCCTTGGCCGCCTCGGCGTGAGCCTGATTGTAGCCGTAATCATCCTTCGGGCCGACGTAGATGAAGCCCACGGTGAGCGTGTCCGAGGCCGGAGCCGCGGCAGCGCCGGAAGCCGACGGTGCAGCCGTGGTCTCGGCGGTCGAGGGCTTGCTGCATCCGAAGAGTTGCCCCACGAGTAGCAGGGTCAGTGAAAGAGTGAAGCTTCGCCGTCTGACGTTGTCGGTCCGGGGTGCGGCAATCATGGTTCGAGACGTATGCGAAGCTTCGTGTTTCGGCTCCGTGTCATCTTCAATTCGGCCACAATTTAAGCCGCGGGTTGCTTTCGGCACCTTTTGTGAGAAAAACGTTCAGACGCTGAACAGAGCCTAATTTCAGCGAAACGGTGCCGTTTCCGAGCCCGCCGACCCCTACGTGGGAGCCCGCTGTCGGCGCTTGTCACACTCGGAAGCACTTCGGACACGTTCGGTTAACGTTCGACGCGAGAATGTCCGCGCCACGGTCGCCTTCGCGCACGAGCCGGCCGCCGAAGATCCTTTGCTCGTGCGACTACACCACCACGAAACGCAGAAATTTCGGTGACGGCATGAACAAGTACTCTGCTTTGTTATCTCTCGGCGTAGCCGCATTTGGCATCACTGGGTTGCCCACGCTCGCTCTCGCTCAGGAGCCTGCCCCACCACCGGCAGCGCCCCCCGCGGCTCCCGCCGCCGAACCGGCTCCCGCGCCGGCTCCTGAACCGGCGCCAGTGCCTCCGCCTGCAGCCACGGAAGAGGCTCCCGCCGCAGCAGCGGTCGAAGCGGAAGCAGCTCCGGTTCCTCCTCCGGCCCCCGCTCCGGCCGAGGAAGCTCCCCCCGCGGAAGAGAACTTCACGGTCACCACCGGCGTCGGTATTCGCGTCGGCGCTCGCCTGCAGAACCTGCGCGACCCAGAAGAATTGGGCATGTTCTCCTTCGACACGCTCAACGCGGAGCTCCGCTTCAGCGGCCGCGTGACGCCGATCGTGGGATGGACCGCGAACCTCACCGTCGACGGCCGCACCCCGTCGACGGTCGTGAACGGCCCGCCGCCTCCTCCCGCGGGGCCTCCCGTCGTGTTCGAGGCTCGCGCGATGGATGTCATCGCTCAGCTCGACTTCATGGATGAGTTCCACGTTTGGGCCGGTCGCATGCTGACGGCGTCGGACCGCTCGAACTTCAGCGGTCCCTGGTTCATCGCCCCCTGGGAGTACCCTGGCGTCTACAGCGTGCCGGGGGCTGCCTTCTACTACGTCGGCCCGCGCGGCACCGAGGAGATCGGGCGCGAGGTCGGCTTGACGGCCTGGGGCGATATCGGAACCGGCAAGTTCAAGTACTACCTCCACATGCTGGACTTGGACGACGCGCCGGACAACACGCCGCTCTACGGCGCCCGCCTCAGCTACGCCATCATCGGCAGCGAGCCCGGCTTCTACGGCAGCAGCACCTACTACGGAGCTCAAGACATCGTCGCGATCGGTGCTGCGGCACGCCACCAGGCACGCCTCGGGGCCCCCTCCGACGGCGGCGAGTCGGTGACCGAGTTCAACGCGGACATCCTCGCCGAGTTCAACATCGGCACGGCGGGCACCCTCGGCATCGAGGGCGCCTACTACTTCTCCGACAACAAGTCCGCGCTCCTCCCGGCTGACAACGCCTGGATGGTGACCGCGAACTACCTCCTGCCGAACGAGATCGGCATCGGTAAGCCCCAGCTCATCCTGCGCTATCAGGGCACCTCGTCGAGCGACGACGAGGACGATGATCTGGATGCGGATCCGAGCAAGATGAGCATCTTCGAGGTGCAGGCTGCCTACGTGATCAAGGACTACTTCGCGAAGCTCATGGTGGGCTACGAGAACACCAAGATCACGCCCCAGGGCGACGACGTCGACGACATCAAGGGCAACGCGATTCGCTTCGGCTTCCAGGTGCAGCAGTAACCGCGCGAACGTCGACAACCGTCACGGGGCTTGCTCCGGAGCCCCGTCACGCGACACTTTGAGGCGGGGCGCGTAGTTTTAGCGGCCTACGCGCCTCGCCTTTTCTTTTCCAGGGCCGTTCACTGATAGTGACGAGCTCACCTGGCGGAGCGCACTCGCGGGTTCCGCGGCCTGGTTGCGACGTCGAGCTCGCCGGCGCGGAGTGAACCCGCGACGGTCGAGCGGGTGACCAGCGGCCTCGGCGTTCGATCCAGAGTGGCCCTGGCTCGCTCCGGGTTGCAGAAACGTTTCGCAAGATAGAGCTTCAGCGTCATCCCTGCCGCTTTTCAAAAGGGCTTTACGCGGAGGACCCGAGCCGGCTAGGTGAAATGCGCCCATGGACCTCTCACCGCGCGAAAAAGACAAGCTCTTGCTCTTCACGGCGGCGTTGCTCGCCGAGCGCCGCAAGGCGCGCGGGCTCAAGCTGAACTATCCGGAAGCCGTCGCGTATATCAGCGCCGCGATCCTCGAGGGGGCGCGCGATGGGAAGACGGTCGCCGAGCTGATGGCGTACGGGACCGAGCTCTTGGGTCCAGACGACGTGATGGAGGGCGTCGCCGAGATGATCCCGGAGGTGCAGGTGGAAGCGACGTTTCCGGACGGCACGAAGCTCGTGACCGTCCACCACCCCATTCATCCCCGCGGTGAAGTACCGGGCGAGGTGCTGGTGGACCCGGGCGCCGATCGCGAGCTCAACGCGGGCCGCGCCACGGTCACGCTCGAGGTCGCCAACACCGGGGACCGGCCGATCCAGGTGGGCTCGCACTACCACTTCTTCGAAGTGAACCCTGCGCTCCGGTTCGAGCGCGAGAAGGCGCGCGGCTTCCGCCTGAACATCGCCGCGGGCACGGCGGTTCGCTTCGAGCCCGGGCAGACGCGGACGGTCGAGCTGTGTGAGCTCGCAGGCGCGCGCGAGGTGTACGGCTTCCGTGGCGAAGTGATGGGGCCGCTCGGCGCCGGAGGTAAACCATGAGGACGATTGCTCGCGGCGCTTACGCCGAAATGTACGGCCCGACCAAGGGCGATCGGCTGCGCCTGGCGGATACCTCGCTCGTGATCGAGGTGGAGAAGGACTTCACCGTGTTCGGTGAGGAGGTGAAGTTCGGCGGAGGCAAGGTGATCCGCGACGGCATGGGGCAGAGCCAGCGTACGTCCGCGGGCTCGGTCGACGTGGTGATCACGAACGCGGTCATCCTCGACCACACGGGGATCATCAAGGCCGACATCGGGATCAAGGACGGGCGCATCGCCGGGATCGGAAAGGCGGGCAACCCCGACATCCAACCGGGCGTCGAGATCGTGATCGGCCCCGGCACGGAGGTGATCGCCGGAGAGGGCTGCATCGTGACCGCCGGCGGCATCGACTCGCACATCCATTTCATCTGTCCGCAGC
>JAEZYO010000697.1 GCA_023419055.1 Pseudomonadota bacterium
GAATGAGAGCCAGCCTTTCGAGCGCGATTTTTGCCACGCTGGGTCTGTCGTACGCGATCGCTGCCTGCACCTCGTCGCAACAGGGGCCAGAGCCCGCGGCTCCTCCGCCGCCGCTCGCCGACGAGGAGCCGTCAACGCCACCTCCGAACGTAGAGTCGCTCGACGCCGGGGCCCCGCCGCTGTCCGACGGCGACGCAGGCGCCGAAGCGTCTCCCTCGCCTGCGCCCGAGGCGGGAGCGAACGCGGGCGCAGAGTGCACGACGGACGCCGATTGCGTGCCGGCGACCTGCTGCCATCCGAAGACGTGCGTCGCGAAGAACGCAGCGCCGGAGTGCAGCGGCACGATGTGCACCAGGGAGTGCCGGGCGGGAACGCTGGACTGCGGCGGCGGCTGCCTGTGTAAAGAAGGGCGCTGCGACGCCCGGCTGGGCCAGCTCTAGCCAGGCTGGACAATCGTTCAGTTTGGGCTTACTGAAGACGCTCGATGGCCGCTGAAACCCCTGCTTTCGATCCCGTTCCGTCGATCGCCAAAGAGCTCAACCTCTCGCCCGCCGGGGTGAGCGCCGTGGTCAAACTGCTCGCGGAGGGCGCCACCGTGCCCTTCATCGCGCGCTACCGCAAGGAGGCGACCTCGGGGCTCGACGAGGTGCAGATCCGGAACATCGAGGAGCGGCGCAGCTACCTGATCGAGCTCGAGGCTCGACGCGCCACGGTGCTCGCCGAGATTCAGAAGCAGGGCAAGCTCACGCCAGAGCTCGAGCGCAAGCTGCGGGCGGTCGCTACCAAGGCCGAGCTCGAAGACCTTTACCTCCCGTTCAAGCCCAAGCGCCGCACCCGCGCGACCATCGCGAAGGAGCGCGGACTCGAGCCGCTCGCCGATCTCCTCTGGTCGCAGCCGCTCGAAGGCAAGCCCGAGGAGGCCGCGCTCGCGTTCGTCAGCGCGGAAAAGGAGGTGCCCGACGTCGCGGCGGCGCTCGCCGGTGCTCGTGACATCTGCGCCGAGCGCGTGGCGGAAGACGCCGAGGTGCGCAAGTACGCGCGCGACCTCTACATGACCCAGGCGTCGATTGGCGTCGGCAAGGTAGAGGAGCACGCCGACAAAGCGACGAAGTTCGACGCGTACGCCGACTTCAACGAGCCGATCGCGAACATCCCTTCCCACCGCTACCTCGCCATCCGGCGCGGCGAGAGCGAGGGCGTCTTGCGGGTGAAGCTCGCGCTCGACAAGGAGCCCATCGTGACGTTCGCCCAGGCGCACGCGAGGGTCTCGCCGAAGTCTCCGTTCGCGGAGGAGCTCCGCAAGGCGGCACGTGACGGCGTCGAGCGGCTGCTCGTGCACGCCGTGGAAGTGGACGTTCGCGTGGAGCTCAAGCTGAAGAGCGATCAGGGCGCGGTCGACGTGTTCGCGAAGAACCTGCGCGAGCTCCTGCTCGCGGCGCCTTTCGGGCAGAAGTACGTGCTCGGAATCGATCCGGGCCAGCGTACCGGGTGCAAGTGCGTGGTGGTGGACGAGACCGGCAAGCTGCTCGAGCACACCACCGTGTACCTGGTGCAGGGCGAACGCGCGCTCGCCGAGGCCAAGAACACACTGCGCGCGCTCCTCAAGAAGTACCCCTCGAAAGCCGTCGCGGTCGGCAACGGCACGCATGGGCGCGAGACCGAAGCGTTCGTGAAGGAGATCCTCGCCGAGCCGGGCATGGTGCGAGAAGGCTTCCCCTTCTGCGTCGCCGTGAGCGAAGCGGGCGCGAGCGTGTACTCGGCGAGCGAGGTCGCGCGCGAGGAGTTCCCCGATCTCGATCTCACCATCCGCGGCGCGGTGAGCATCGCCCGGCGCTTGCAGGATCCGCTGGCAGAGCTCGTGAAGATCGACCCGAAGAGCATCGGCGTCGGCCAGTATCAGCACGACGTCTTCCAGCCCATGCTGTCGAAGAAGCTCGACGAGGTGGTGGAGAGCTGCGTGAACAGCGTCGGAGTGGAGCTCAACACCGCGAGCGCCTCGCTGCTCGCGCGCGTGGCCGGGATCGGCGTGACGCTCTCGCGCCGCATCGTCGCGCACCGAAACCAGAACGGCTCGTTCAAGAGCCGGCGCGCGCTGCTCGACGTGCCCGGCCTCGGACCGAAGACGTTCGAGCAAGCAGCGGGCTTCCTCCGCCTGCGCGGCGGTGAGCACGTGCTCGACGCGAGCGGCGTGCACCCCGAGCGCTACGCGCTCGTCGAGCGCATGGCAGCGGACCTCGGCGTTCCGGTCGCGAGCTTGGTCGGCAACGTGGAGCTCGTCAGGAAGATCGACCCCAAGCGCTACGCCGAGGGAGACGTCGGCTCGTACACGCTCGACGACATCCTGAAGGAGCTGCTCAAACCCGGTCGCGATCCGCGCAGCAGCTTCGAGCCGCCGAAATTCCGCGACGACGTCCGCACCATGGAGGATCTCAAGCCGGACATGGTGCTCGAGGGCGTGGTCACCAACGTGACCGCTTTCGGCGCGTTCGTGGATGTCGGCGTGCACCAGGACGGCCTCGTCCACGTGTCCCAGCTCGCCGATCGCTTCGTCAAGGAAGCGAGCGAGGTGGTCAAGGTCGGGGACCGCATCCAGGTGCGGGTGCTCGAGGTGGATCTGGTGCGTAAGAGGATCTCGCTCAGCGCGAAGAAGGGTCGCTCCGCCGAGGGCGGAGACTCCCGCGCGAACGACCGCGGGCCCCGCGAACAGAATCGCGGCCCGCGCCCGCAGCAGGGTCGCCCTCAGGGCGGTCGCCCCCAGCAGCAGAGCAAGGACAGCGGCTTCAAGAACAACCCGTTCGCCGCTCACTTCTCGCGCAAATAGTTCCCAAGCCCTCACCGCTCTCGCGTGTCGTTTCAGGCACTCATCGGGAGTGGTGCATGCAGCGAACGCGAGTACCTCGGGCGTTGGTTGGTGTTTTTGCCTCTCTGGGCATCCTGGGCTTCGTCATGGCGGCGTGTTCCACGCACGTGGAGCAACCGCCGGAAGAGCCGGAAACACCGGCGACTCCGCGCTCGGAGGAGGAGACGGACGGCTTCAATCAAGAGGAGCTCGGACAGCTCGACGCGCTCCTCGACGGCGGCGTGAGCGCGCCCGGCGACGCGGAGAGCGAGCCCGCTCCCTAGCCATTTTTCTGAAGCGTCTCGAGCAGCTTCGTCAGACGCCGCGCGCGAGTCTCGGGCTTCTTCGCGCCCTCTAGCGCTTCCACGTGCTCTCTCTGATGGGTGAAGCTGAGCTTCTTCCAAGCAGCGCGGAGCGGCGCGCTCTTCGCGAGCGCCGCCGCGAGATCCCTCGGCGGCTCGACCCTTCGCGGCTCCTCGTCGGGCTTCACGATGACTCGTACGGTTTGCCCCGGGGACACTCCGGCCGCCTGGCGGTGCGCCTTCTTCACGGGCAGGTAGTACTTCCCGGCATACACGGCGACCGTGGATCGGTACTCGTAGCCGTTGATCGAGACGATCACGGGCGGCTTCGCCCGACCGAACTCCGCCTTCACGTCGAACGGCAGCGCGATGAACAGACCGGAGCCCTCGCTCTCGAGGGTTACTTCGAACTTCCGCTGCGGCATGGTGACGATCCAGTTCGGCTCGGAACGAGATGTCCGGGGCCTGTGCAAACCTGTGCCGCAAACCGGCACAAGATGGACCAAAAAGCGCAGAGCTTCCGCAGTTTGTCGTGTGGAATGAGGCTTGCAGCACGCTGGCGGTGGTCAAGCTTCGTGACGCGCTTCGTGATCCCCGAAGGGGGATGCCAACCCAAGTCTGGGCAGCTTCTTTCTTGGCGGCCCTTGGTGTCGCTCCGGCCGCGTGCGGGGGCCGCGCCGAGAGTGATGACGAGGGAGGAGCGGGGAGCTCCTCGACGACCGGTGGGACAACCGCGTCGCGAGGAGGCAGCGCGGGACAGGGCGGCACTGTGGGTGTGGGCGGGACTATCGCTTTGGGCGGGACCTCGAGCGCTGGCGCGGGCCTGGGCGGAACGGTGAGCGAAGCGGGAGCCCCGGGAAACCAGTTTCCCTGCGAGTCACCGACGCCCCTCCTGAACGAAGAGACCGGCTTCGTGGAGTGTGCGAACGGGCTCGTGACGCGTCCCTTCGCCGGAAAGTGTCCCTCTTCGGTACCGCGCGCTGAAGCGAGGCCCGGCTACGATCCCGAGTACGACAGCTGTCAGTACGACTCCGATTGCACCGAGCAGCCGTACGGCTACTGCCATGGCGGGGCTCTCTTCCCCGGGTTCCCCTACCAGACCGACAACCTCTTTTGCCACTACGGCTGTGTCACGGACTCTGACTGCGCCGCGGATCAGATCTGCTCCTGTAGCGACCCGATCGGCGTCTGTGTCTATTCCTCGTGCACGGTCGATGCTGACTGCGAGGGCGACTTTCATTGCGCCCGCATCGCCAACAGCAACGGCTGCCCTGCCGCTTCATTCGCTTGTCAGACGAGCGCCGACCAGTGCGCCACGAACGCAGATTGCGGCTCGATGACCTGCGACCTCGAAGGCGGCGCCCTCTCCTGCAAGCCCATCACCTGCATGGCCGGTCGCCCCTTCCTGGTGCACGACGTCGCGCGCACGGCCGGCGTCGCGGGACGCTCGGACTGGCTCGACGAATCGCTGCGCCCGAGCCTGACCGGGCTCGACTCCGCGTTGCGTGAGCGCTTGGGCCAGAAGTGGTTGCACGCGGCAGCGCTCGAGCATGCGTCCATCGCCGCGTTCGGTCGCTTCTTGCTCGAGCTACTCGCCTTCGGCGCTCCCGCCGAGCTCGTAGAGCTCACCATCCAAGCGATGGACGACGAGCGTCGCCACGCCGAGCTCTGCTTTTCGCTGGCCTCCGAATACGCTGGGTTGGCCCTTGGCCCCGCCGACCTGGATCTCGAAGGTGCCTTGCCCGCGCCGACCCTGGAGCGCTCGCTCGTCACCGCGATCCGTGAAGGCTGCGTGGGAGAAACCGTCGCTGCGCTGGAAGCAGCCGAGCTCGCCGAGCGCGTCTCCGACCCGGTCCTGCGCGCCGCGCTGACTCGCATCGCCGCCGACGAGAAGCGCCACGCAGAGCTCGCGTTCCGGTTCGTCGAGTGGGCGCTCCCGACTCTCGGCGAATTGGGGCACGCTCTGGTCGAAGGTGAGATCGAGCGCGTGAGAAGCGAGCTCGCTTCGTTCGGCGATCCCTTCTATGACGCGGCGAGCAACGAGCTTGCCTGTCACGGCATCCTGACCGACGGACTGACGCGCGCGGTTCGTGCTGCCGCGCTCGAAGCCGCCGTGCTCCCGGGCCTCGTGGGGCAGCTCGAGCCCGCCCGCACCCGCCGCGCCGCCT
This sequence comes from Pseudomonadota bacterium, assembly GCA_023419055.1. The sequence goes on from JAEZYO010000697.1 coordinate 5,310, forward strand.
GAGAGAACCTGCTCCAAGGTCGTACCGGCGAAGGTGTCCGGATCTGTGCCAATTGTGCCGCCCGGACGAATGAAAATTCGCTCAACCTCGCTAGGTTTCCGCGCCTTCGAGGGGAACGCGCTTTGCAGTAAAGTCCGGCCATGAGGCTTCGTGTCCCGACCGAACTCTGGGCAGCGTCCTTGCTCGCAACCTTGGGCGTCGCCCCCGCGGCGTGCGGAGGGCGCGCCGAAAGTAACGATGACGGCGGCGAAGGCGCGACTTCCGGAACGACCGCGACCGCGGGAAAGAATGGCGCCGGCGGCAACGCGGGAACGGGTGGTAGCGTGGGCAGCGGAGGCACCGCCGGGGCTGGTGCGGTCGGCAACAATCCGTTCCCTTGTGAGTCACCGACTCCGATCGGCAACGCGCGGTCCGGCTTCTACCAGTGTGCGAACGGTTTCATCACGCGGTCGTTCATCTCGGACTGTTCCTCGCCCTTGCCACGGCCGGATCCGATCCCCGACTACGACCCGGCTTTCGACCAGTGCCAGTACGACTCCGACTGCACCGAGCAGCCGAACGGCTATTGCGGGCGCCCGGCGGGATCTGCAGGCGGAGATATCGGCGGCGGTCGCTGGTGTCAGTACGGTTGCGTGAACGACAAAGGGTGCGACGCGGGGTACGTCTGTTTGTGCGGCGACCCCGTGGGCCGGTGTGTCGAGGCGAGCTGTACCTCGGACGCGAGCTGCGGCACGGGGCTCCACTGCGCGAGCTACGACCCCACGGGCGGCTGCGATTTCGTCGCCTTCGCCTGTCAGACGAGCGCCGACGAGTGCATGACCGCGACCGACTGCGGCGTCGACAACGGCGGCGAGGTCTGTCTCGTCGACCAGAGCGGGCAACGCTCGTGCAGCAACGGCGGCTGCGCGATCGGTCGCCCTTTCCTCGTCGACGAGGTCGCGCGCGTCGCCCACGTCGCGGGTCGCTCCGACTGGCTCGAAGAGCCGCTGCGACCGGATCTCGCGGGGCTCGACGCCGTCACGCGCGAGCGCCTCGCGAACGATTGGTTGCGCGCGGCGCGCCTGGAACACGCCTCCATCGCCGCGTTCGCGCGCTTCCTCCTGGAGCTGCTCGCCTTCGGCGCCCCGGCCGATCTCGTCTCCCGCACCATCCAAGCCATGGAGGACGAGCGCCGCCACGCCGAGCTCTGTTTCGCGCTGGCCTCCGTCTACGCGGGCCTACCCCTCGGGCCGGGCGAGCTCGATTTGGAAGGCGCCCTGCCGGCGCCGTCTCTCGATCATTCGCTGGTCACGGCGATTCGAGAAGGTTGCGTCGGAGAAACGGTCGCCGCGCTCCAGGCTGCAGAGCTCGGAGAGCGGGTGGCCGACCCGGTCCTCGCCTCCGCGCTCGCCCGCATCGCCGCCGACGAGAAGCGGCACGCCGAGCTCGCTTTTCAATTCGTGAAGTGGGCGATCCTGCGGGGTGACGAGAGCGCCCGCGCCGTCGTGCAAGCCGAGATCGAACAGGTGAGGCGTGAGCTCGCTTCCGCTGTTGCGCGAATCGACAGCCACGACGACGCTCGGCTCGCGCGAAGCGGCGTCCTCGGACAGGGGCTGGCTCAGTCCGTTCGTGTGGCGGCGCTCGAGGTCGCGGTGCTGCCTGGGCTCGAGTCTCTGCTCGAAGCGACGAGCGCGCTCCGCGCAGCTTGAAACGTCTTGACGCCGCGGCCCCCAGGTAAAACGGTGGGGGCATGCACCCGGTGCACGACATCGAGATTGAAGAGCCCCTCGAAGACTTTTTCCCGACCGTCATCGAGATCCCCCAAGGGTCCACCTGCAAGTACGAGATCGACAAGAAAACCGGGCTTTTGATACTCGACCGCGTGCTCTACTCGGCGGTCTACTACCCGGCGAACTACGGCTTCATCCCTCGCACCCACGCGGGTGACGGCGACCCGCTCGACGTCCTCGTCCTGATGCAGGAGGCGGTGCACCCGCTGACGATCGTTCGGGCGCGCGCCATCGGTGGCCTGCTCATGGTCGACGAGAAGGGCACCGACGATAAGATCATCTCGGTGTGCGTCGACGATCCCGCGTACGCCCACTACCGCTCCGCCGTCGAGCTCCCCGGGCACGTCCTCGCCCAGCTCAAGCGCTTCTTCCAAGACTACAAGAAGCTCGAGGGGCACGAGGTCGACGTGAGCGACTTCTACGACGCCAAGCACGCCTTCCAGGTGATCCGCGAGTGCCGGACCGAGTACGAGTGGAAGATCAGGAAGGCGCCTGAATGAAGCTTCGCCGCCACGTCGTGGTCGTCGGCGGCGGCTTCGCGGGGCTCACCTTGACCAAGGAGCTCCGCAAGGCTCCCGTGCGCATCACGCTGGTGGATCGCTCGAATCACCACCTCTTCCAGCCCCTCCTCTATCAGGTCGCGATGGCGGGCCTCACCCCCGCCGAAATTGCCGTACCGATCCGGCGCGAGCTCCGTCACCAGGACAACGTGCGCGTGATCCTCGACGAGGTCACCTCGGTCGACCTCGCCGGCAAACGGCTCGAGCTCCGCGAGCTCCCGCCGCTCGACTACGACTACCTCGTGCTCGCCCCCGGAGCGGTCAACAGCTACTTCGGTCACGACGATTGGGCGCATTTTGCCCCTGGCCTGAAGGATCTGGATGACGCGGTCGAGATCCGGCGGCGCGTGCTCCTCGCCTTCGAGGCCGCCGAGCGCGAGCTCGAGCCGAGCGAGCAACGTCGTCACCTTACTTTCGTGGTGATCGGCGGAGGGCCGACGGGCGTCGAGCTTGCAGGCTCGATCGCCGAGCTTGCCACCTTCGTCTTGTCGCGCGACTTCCGCGCCATCGAGCCCGATCGGACGCGCGTGCTCTTGATCGAAGGTGGGCCCCGCATCCTCGCGAGCTTCGATCCTTCGCTCAGCGAGAAGGCGGAGCAGGCGCTGCGCGCGATGGGTGTCGAGGTCCACCTCGGCAAGCGCGTCACCTCCATCGACGACCACGGCGTCGTGTTCGAGGGGGAGCGCATCGAGGCGTCCACCGTGCTCTGGGCGGCGGGGGTGCGCGGCTCCCCGCTGCTCGCCTCGCTCGGCCTCGAGCTCGATCGCGCTGGCCGTGTGAAGGTCGAGCAAGACTGTTCGCTGCCGGGTCATCCGGAGGTCTTCTGCATCGGAGACGCGGCGCTCTTCGTCCCGGAGGGAGAGAAGCAGCCGCTGCCCGGCGTGAGCCCCGTCGCCATGCAACAAGGGCGATTCGTCGCTCGCGCTATCCGCGACGCCTGCGACGGCAAGCCGAGCGGAAAGTTCGTCTACTTCGACAAGGGCTCCATGGCCACCATCGGCCGGAGCCGCGCCATCGCCCAGGTCGGCAAGCTCAAGCTGAGCGGCTTTATCGCGTGGATGGCGTGGTTGGTCGTTCACATCTTCTATCTGATCAACTTCCGGAATCGCCTGGTCGTGTTGTTCGATTGGACGCGCTCCTATTTCAAATACGAGCGAGGCTCGCGCCTCATCACCGGAGGACGCCTGGACGCCGGCGCGCCACCTGGTAAGCCTTCGAGCCCGCCCGGCATTCCGTAAGGTCCAATGAAAGCACTCGCCCTCCTGGGTTTGTTCGCGCTCCCTTCCTGCAGCGCAGCGGGCGCGCAAGGGATACGTGAGGTCTCCGACGGCACCTGGGAGATCGACTGTGGCTCGCTCGGACGCTGCGCCGAGCAGGCCGAGCGTACGTGCCGCAACCGCGGCTATGACATCATCGGGGGCTACGATCGCTCGGACGTCTACGGTCACGAGGCGGGCGAATCCCAGGTGGCGGTCAGGCGCAGCCAGCTGATCGTCGTCTGCCGCTCGGCCAACGGTGAATCGCGCGTCCCGCCCACGAGCGCGGCCCCGCTCCCTCCGCCTCCGTCTGTCCCGCGCGCCGCCCCGACTGCGGCCAAGCTGCTCTGCACTCCAGGGACCACGCAGCGCTGCGTGGGCAAGGGCGCGTGTGACGGCGGTCAGAGCTGTTTGCCCGACGGCTCGGGCTTCGGAGCTTGCGAGTGCGCCGATCCGGCGCCTGCTCCCGCGTCGAGCGCGCCGCCGGCGAGCTCGACGGGGTTCTGACCATGAGTGACGAGCAGAACGAAGCCTTGCTCGCGTCGAGCTTCGATCCGGAGTGCTTTCAGGACACCGGGCGCGAGCTCATGGGCGTGCTCGGCGACTACCTGAAGAGCGCCATGGCGCGTGAGCTGCCCGTGCTCGAGTGGAGCGTGCCGAACGACCGAGTCGCGGAGTTCCTGCGCGACTTCGAGCGCCCCGAAGCGCTCGATCTCTCCGAGTTCGTGCGCTCCGTGCTCGCTCGCGCGAACCACCTGCATCACCCGCGCTACGTGGGTCATCAAGTCACCTCTCCGCTGCCCGAGGCAGCGCTGCTCGAGCTCGTGAGCGCGCTCTCCAACAACGGCGCCGCGGTCTACGAGATGGGTCCAGTAGAGGTCGCGATGGAGCGCGCGCTCGTACGCTTCATGAGCCAGCGCTTCGGCTGGACCGACGCGGCGGACGGCTTCTTCACTTCCGGGGGCTCGGCAGGCAACCTGACGGCCCTACTCGCAGCGCGGCAGGAGCGCGCGGGCTTCGACGTGTGGACCGAGGGCGTCGCCGCGGGGCCGCCGCTCGCGTTCCTGGCCGCCGATCAGGCTCACTATTCGGTGAAGCGCGCGCTCCAGATCGCGGGCCTCGGTGAGGGCGGCGTCGAGCCCGTCGCCGTGGATTCGCGCTTCAAGCTCCGCCCCGAGTGCCTCCCCGCCGCGCTCGCGAGCGCGCGGGCGCGCGGGCGCAAGGTGATAGGCGTCGTGGCGAGCGCCGGCTCGACGGCGACCGGCGCTTACGATCCGCTCGAGCCCGTGGCCGATTTCTGCGCAGCCCACGAGCTCTGGCTGCACGTGGACGGGGCACACGGCGCCTTCGTCGCCCTTTCGCCCAAGCTCCGGGCGCGCGTCGCGGGCATCGATCGCGCAGACAGCGTGGTTTGGGACGCTCACAAGATGCTCCTCATGCCGGCGCTCGCGACCGCCGTGTTGTTCCGGCAGGGCTCGCGCTCGTACGAGTCTTTCGCGCAGAAGGCGTCCTACCTGTTCAACGACGTCCGCCCGGAAGACGAGTGGTTCAATCTCGCTTCCCGCACGCTCGAGTGCACGAAGCGCTTCATGGCGCTGCCGCTCTACACGCTGCTCGCCAAGTACGGCGCCGGCTTCTTCGCCCACTACGCCGAGAAGATGACGAGCCTCGCGGAGCGGTTCGCCGAGCTCATCGTGGACTCCCCGGACTTCGAGCTCGCGGTTCGGCCCGAGTCCAACATCGTTTGCTTCAGGCACGTTCCTCGAGCGCTCCCCGCACGAGAGCTGGATCGCCTGCAAGCCGAGCTCCGAGCACGCCTCGTCAGCTCGGGCGCGTTCTACCTCGTCCAGACGCGGCTCTCCGGAGCCCTGTATTTGCGGACGACCCTGATCAACCCGCTCACCACCGAGGGCGACCTCGCGGCCTTGCTCGAGCACGCGAGAGAGGCGGCTCGCCTGCCCCTGCGCTAGATTCGGGGCATGCAGCTCTCGCGCCTGGTGCAAGCGTCTGCGCGCGCCACCGAGACGCGCTCGAAGCGCGCCAAGGTGCAGATCCTGGCAGAAGCGCTGAGGGAGCTCGCGCCCGACGAGATCGAGGCCGGCGTCGGTTACCTCTCCGGAGAGCTCAGGCAAGGCCGCATCGGCGTCGGCGGCGCGCGGGCCTGGGCGCTCCGAGAGCTGCCCCCCGCCTCGGAGCCATCGCTCGAGGTTGCGGAGGTCGATCGAGTGTTCGAGCGGGTCGCTCAGCTTTCGGGTAAAGGGAGCCAGGCGGAGCGTGAACGAGAGCTCGGGGCGCTCTTCTCGCGCGCCACGAACGACGAGCAACAATTCCTCGCGAGGCTATTGGTCGGCGAGCTCCGGCAGGGCGCGCTCGAGGGTCTGATGAGCGACGCGATCGGGCAGGCGGCGGGACTCGACGCGTCGCGCGTCCGGCGTGCGACCATGCTCTCGGGCAACCTGAGAGAGGTCGCGCGCCGCGCGCTCTTGGAAGGCGCGGCCGGGCTCGCCGACTACCGGGTGCAGCTCTTTCGCCCGGTGGGCCCCATGCTCGCCAGCACCAGCGAGAGCCTCGAAGAGGCGCTCTCCGGGTTCGGAGAGATGGCGATCGAAGACAAGCTCGACGGTGCTCGCGTTCAGGTCCACAAGGACGGCTCCGACGTCCGCGTCTTCACTCGAAACCTGAACGAAGTGACGTCGCGCGTACCTGAGGTCGTCGAGCTCGCGCGAGCGCTGCCGGCGCGCCGCGCGATCTTGGACGGGGAAGCCATCGCCCTCGGCGCCTCCGGGAGACCTCAGCCCTTCCAGGTCACGATGAGCCGCTTCGGGCGTCGCGTGGGCGGAGCTGAGCTCCGTGACCAGCTCCCGCTGTCTTCGTTCTATTTCGACGCGCTCCTGGTCGACGATGACGAGCTCATCGATCGTCCCAACCGCGAGCGCGTCGAGAGCCTGCAGGCGCTCGTCCGCGCCGAGCACCTCGTCAGACGGATCGTCACCGCTTCCGAGGACGAGGCGCGCGCGTTCGTGGCAGACTCGCTCGCGCGCGGCCACGAGGGCTCGATGCTGAAGTCGCCGGAGTCGAGCTACGAGGCCGGGCGGCGAGGCGCTTCGTGGCTGAAGCTGAAGCCAGCCCACACGCTCGATCTCGTGGTGCTCGCCGTGGAGCGCGGAAATGGGCGGCGGAGCGGCTTTCTGAGCAACCTGCACCTGGGAGCGCGCGACCCGGCGAGCGGAGGCTTCGTCATGCTCGGTAAGACCTTCAAGGGCATGACGGACGCGATGCTGGCGTGGCAGACCGAGCGCCTCGGCGCGCTCCGCACCCACGACGACGGCTACGTGGTGTACGTCAGGCCGGAGCTCGTCGTGGAAATTGCCTTCGACGGCCTACAGAAGAGCTCCACGTATCCAGGGGGACTCGCACTCCGCTTCGCGAGGGTGAAGCGCTACCGCACGGACAAGAGCGCGCTCGACGCCGACACGATCGAGGCGGTGCGCGCCATCTACGCGGCCTCGAAGGACCGTGAAGGCGTAGAACCCTAGAGACGCTTACTTCACCGTGTCCGGAATCGGGACCTGGCACTCGTTCGCGGGCGTCAGGAACTTGATGATGTTGAGCCAGAGGAGCTCGACTTGATACTCCGGATGCTCCGACCACTCACTGTCGTAGGTGATCCACTCGTCGCCCCACGCGAACACCTTGCCGCTATCGAGCTCGGTGGCGCGAGCCAGCTCGAACTCGCCTTCCTGAGCGACCAGCGTGCCTCCCCCGGACACGGGGTAACCGTTGTCGACCCCGACCTGGGTGACGCCGTCACTCGCCTGATGCGGGAACCACTGGGTGATGGGGACCGTCGCGCCGCCCTGCTTGGGCAAAATCGGCTGCTCCGCGTAGCTTAGGCCGGAAGGAGCGAGCAACCGATTGACGTTGTTGCGCTCGTTGGGGTCGGCGTAGCCGATCAGCGTCATCAAGCCGCCGCCGCCACGGATCCACGCCTCGAGCGCCTGAACCTCGGCGTCCGAATACTCGCGACCGATCTCGGACACGTTCTGCACCACGAGCACCTGCAGCTCGCCGAGCGTGGCGGCGCTGATCTCCTGATCGGCGAGGTCGACGGCACCCTGCGCGGCGCGCGCGTCGAGCCACGCCGCGAAGATGTTGCCGTCGCCCCATTCGCCAGGTTCACCGAGCGTCCCGATCCGCAAGCAATCACACACGCCGTCTTTACCGACGTCCACGTCGTCGATGATCCCGTTGCCGTCGTTGTCCACGCCGTCGCAGGTGTCTTCGTTGCCTGCACCCGGACCAGTACCGCCCGATGCACCGCCGGTGCCGACGTCGATCGTACCGCCGGCGCCCGTGGAAGAGGTGCTGCCGCCGCTCCCGGAGCCGTTCGCAGCACCGCTGCCGGAAGACGCGCCGCTACCGCTGGCGCCGCTCCCCGAGGCGCCGCTCCCCGAGCTGGCCCCGGTCGCACCGGAGTCGTCGCTGCTGCACGCGAGAAGGGCGTACGACAAAGACAAAATGACCAACGCGAAGGACCCCGAACCAACTCTCATGCATTCACTCATGCTCTCAGGTGAGCAATCAGTCAATGATCGACTTGAGGCTGGAATTCGGCTCGAATCGGCAAACTTCACGCCGGGCGTTTCACGGGAAGGTACGACCTCACCTGACACTCGATATCACCGTTGAAAACGGCGCGTACGGAATCAGGTGCACGTCGCGTATGTCCCATCGGTTGATCCGCTGCCATCAACAACGAAAGCGAGTGATCCGGATGGCGATCGACGAGCCGCGCGAGCTCCCTTCCGAGCTCTCCCGGCGCGACCAGCCGCTTCCCGTACGGCGGGTTGGTAGCGATAGCACCTCGGTCTCGGCGCTCGAAGTCCTTGAGCTTCCCCTCGGCGAGCTCGACGCTGAGCCCGGCGCGACGAGCGTTCTGACGCGCCTTGTCGAGCGCCGCGCGATCGACGTCGCTCCCGAAGATCGGCGGAGCGTCTTTGCGCTCCTTGCTGCGAAGCTCGTCCCGAAGGTCGGCGAAGGCGCGCTTCCGAACGTGATCGGTGTTCGCCCAACGTTCGATGCCGAAGCGTTCGCGGTCGATACCGGGAGCGCGACCGCAAGCGAAGCTCGCCGCCTCGATCAGCAAGGTTCCGGAACCGCACATCGGATCGGAGAACGGCGTCTCGCGATCCCACCCCGAATAGCGAAGCACGGTCGCGGCGAGGTTCTCTTTGAGCGGAGCCTCTCCTTGCTCGAGTCGATAGCCGCGGCGGTGAAGCGACTCACCCGCGAGATCCAAGAACACACTCGCGACGTCCTTCACCAGATGTAGGAAAATGCGCACGTCCGGATCGCGCAGCTCGACCGAGGAGCGCGCGCCCGTGTGCTCGCGTTGTTGATCGACGATCGCGTCCTTGGTGCGTTGTGCGAGGTACTGCGTGTGGGTGAGCCGGCTGCTCCTACAAGCCGCGCTCACCGCGAGCGTGAGTCGCGGCGCGAGCACCTCGCTCCAGTCGAAGCTCCGCACGCCTTCGTAGAGAGCGTCTTCGTCGGCGCAGGCGAATTCCGCTACCGGCGTGAGGACGCGAAGCGCGACGCGGCTCGTCAAACACGCGCGAAACCCTTCGAGAAAGTCTCCTTCGAAATGCACGCCGCCGCGATTGGCGCGCACCTTCGGAAAGCGGAGCTCGCGAAGCTCGTCGCGTAGCGCAGGTTCCGTACCTTTGGCAGCAGTCGCAAAAAACCGCACGGCGCGAGCCTGCCAGAGACTTGACGATCAAGAAACAGAGAGCTATTCCTTCTCGCACCGTGACCGTCAAGAGCTGGCGCCACCTCGTTAAGTTCATTCGCCGTGAAGGCGGATGAGGCGCACGCGCGATCACGATTCGTACGCAAGCCCTCTCCGCCTCCGGCCGAGAGGGCTTCCTGCTTTGTGGGCCCACGGCTGAAGAAGAGAGGGTCAAGGAACCCGATGGCCCCACCTCGAAGCGAAGAAGAACCCCCGCGAGGACCCGCGCTCCCGAAAGCGTTGCCGTCACTTTCGAGTCCGCGCTTCTTGCTGCTGCTCGGCGTCCAGTTCCTCTTCGGGCTGGGCTTTTCCAGCTTTCTTTTGCTGCCGAAATACCTGACCCGCGTTCACGCGGCCGATTCGGAGCTCATCGGTCACCTGATGGCGGCGGGACCGCTCGCGGCGGTGCTGGTGATCCCGCTGGTGGCTTCGCGCCTGGATCGTGTGCCGCGCCACCGCCTGCTCTTCGGCGCAGCGCTCACGATGATGCTCGGCTCGCTCGGCTTCGCTGCCCTCGACGACCTCGGCATTGCAGCTTACGCGCTCCGCGCGCTGCACGGCGCAGCCTTCACGATCTTCGTGTCGACGACGCTGACCCTCACCGTGGATCTCGCCCCGCAAGCACGCCTCGGTCAAGCGGTGGGGCTCATCGGCGCCGCGAACCTGGCGACGAACGCGCTCGGCCCTGGCATCGCCGAACCCATCGCCGACGCCTACGGTTGGCGCACCGTGTTCCTGCTGTCCGGAGCCTTCTCGCTCCTGTCGGCCTTTGGAGCTTTGGCGTTCAGCGAACGGCGCGCGCCCGCCTCGAGAGGAGCGAAGGCGGCGCTCGAGTTCACGCCGCGCTTCGCCCGGCTGCTCTACGCCGGGGTCATCGTGGGCGTCGCGTTCGGCACGGTGCTCACCTTTTATCAGCCGCTGGCGCTCGAGCTCGGGATCCGCGATCTGAGCCAGTGGTTCGTGGGCTATACCCTCTCCGCGCTCGGGATCCGCGTGCTCGGCGGCGCCTTCCTCGATCGTTTCGACCGCAAGAAGCTCTCGCTCTGCGCGTCCGCGCTCTACGCCGTGGCGGTGCTCGCCACCGCGCTGCTCCAGCCGGGCTGGCTGTTCGCCCTCGGCTTCACGCTGGGTTTCGCGCACGGCACGCTGTGGCCCGTCCTCACCGCGCTGACGGTCGAGGGCACGAACAGCAAGACTCGGACCGCCCTGCTCACCTACTTCGGCGGCTCCTTCAACGTCGGCGTGTCACTCTCGACGCTCGGGTTCGGAACACTGGCGCACGCGCTCGGGTATCGCTCGGTGATCGCGATCGCCGGTCTACTCGCGGCCTCGTCCAGCTTGGTGCTCTCGCGCCTCGGCGACGCCGCGCCGCAACCCGAGTCGGTGCGCTTCGCCCGCTAGAGCTCACTCGCGCGTGACGTAGAAGTAGCTGAGGCACATCTCGTCGTTCGTGCCTTCGCCCCAAGTCACGACGTCACTCCGGGTACTGGTGTCGTAGCCGCAGCGGATCGTGGTCGCCCTCGCGTCGCGCATCGGCTTGGGCGAGTCGTACCACCACGCGTTTTGCCAGTGAAAGCTCCAGCGATCGACTCGTACGAAGCACTCCTCCGCACCGTCGATCTCGAACGACACCTCGAGCGTTCGACCCAGCGTGTGCATGTGGGGCATGGCGCCGTGCGCGACGAACCTGTCGTTCGGATCGAGCTCGAACGTGGCTTCGGTCTCGACGTAGCTGCGGCCGGGCTCGAGGCGCAGGTTTTCGTCGGCGACGGCGTAGAACAGGGCCGGCTTCACCCCGCTCTCGGCGAAGCGGAGGTGCACGCGGCTTCGGTCCGGATAGCTGCCCTTCGAGACGTTGTAGTGCATCTGGAGGACGAGATCCCGGCCCCCGGATACTCCGACGCCCGTGCCAGCCGGCATCTGGATCACTCCGCCGCCCGGGGCCCAGAGCGCTACGGGGTCCGCGTTCACGCGCGGGCCGCCGAAGCACGTGTAGCCTTCCCCGGACTCGTCTTCATCGAGCTGTCGCGCCTTCGCCGCCTCCGTCTCGTCTTCGGGCTGGTACACGATCGCGTGATGCACGACGCGCGGATCGCCCGGCACCACTTCGTAAGCCGTGACGAAGCGTGTCTCCGCGAGCGGGGCAGGGAGCACGAAGCAGCGGTAGTCGTCGCTCCGCTCCGTCTTCGGCATGTATTCGAACCCCGGGTCGAGCGTGAGATCGGGAGCGACGAGGCCTGGCTCGGGCTTTGGAATGAGCGGCCTGCGGCTCGAGTCCCCCTGCTGCGAGCCTCCCCCGACCCAGGCCGCGATCGTGCCTATTTGGTCATCGGTGAGCCAACGAGCGTTCGAGTAGGTGTTGCAAGCGCCGCTGTTGTCGACGGGCATCGGCGGCATGTGGCGATCCGCCGTGTGTGCGAGGATCGAGCTCGAGTGAGCCTTGGCGGCATCGTAACTCAGCACTGAAAACGGCCCGATACCGCCCGACCGATGACAGTCCGCGCAGCTTTCGTAGAGGATCGGCGCGACGTCACCGTAGAAGGTAATCGCTCGCTGAGCCTGCCCGGGTTCGTCCGACGAGCACGCGAGGACCACACTCGAGGCCGAAAGCGGAAGAGCTTTCAGGAAGTCCATCGTAGGTGCTCCGCTCATCACGTGTCCTCACGCTAACACGGTGCTAGCGTTCGTTTTGCCATGTCGCTCGCTTCGCAGCGGAAGAAGCTTCTCGGCTTGCTGGGCGATCTTCCCCCGCGCACGCCTCGTGTCTCGGCGACGCTCCTCGGTGAAGAGCTGACGTCGCACTATCGTCTCGAACGCTTGCTGCTCGACACGGGTGGGCCCGAGCGTGTCCCTGCCCTCGCCACGTTCCCTCGCTCTTCTGAGCCGCCCTATCCCGCGGTCCTTTTCAGCCACTCCCATGGTGGCTTTTATCGCCTCGGCAAGCGAGAGCTCGTGGAGGGCAACGTGTATTTGGCCGCCCCGCCCTACGCGGAAGCGCTCGCGGAGCGCGGCATCGCTTGCTTCGCGATCGACCATTTGAATTTCGGTGAGCGCCACCGGCAGTCGGAAACGGCGCTCTTCAAGGAGCTGCTCTGGCGGGGGCAGGTGCAGTGGGGCCTCATGGTGTCCGACTCGCTCGCCGCGCTCGACTACCTCGCCCACCGCAAGGACGTCGACGCCAAGCGTATTGCTGCGCTCGGCATCTCGATGGGGTCGACCATGAGCTATTGGACGGCGGCGCTCGACGAACGGGTGCGCGTGGTGGTCGAGCTCTGCTGCCTCACGGACTACGAGGAGCTCATCGCGTCACGCGGGCTCGACGAGCACGGGGTCTACTACTACGTGCCTAGCCTCCTCAAGCACTTCGCCACGGCCGACCTCCTCGAGCTCGTGGCGCCGCGACCGTTCCTGTCGCTCTCGGGCAACCAAGATCCGCTGACCCCGCCGCGGGGGCTCGACAAGCTGGATGCCGCGATGAAGAAGGCTTACTCGGCCCGCGGCGCTCCCGAAGCTTGGAAAATGGTGCGAGAGGACCACGGGCACTTCGAAACCGAGAGCATGCGTCGCGCAGCGCTCGAGTGGCTCGAGCGCTGGCTTCGAGCGTAACTGCCGAGCTCAGAGCGGAGCGATGGCTGCGCCGACGCCTGCCGCGAAGGTGTAGAGCGACATGTCTCCGCTCGCGACGGTCACGGTGCTCGGGATCGTACGGAGGTACCACTTGACCGGGTACGTCAGGCTCGCGCCTGCCGCGAGCTCCACGTACGCGCCCTGGTTCTCGACCTCGACGTACGCGGTGGCGCCGGTCCCGTTCGTGTAGATCTCGATCTGCCCCTCGGCGCGCGGTGGGTCCGGAACCTGAGCCGAGGCCGGAACATCCTCGAAGGTCTTCACGAGCAGGAGCGCTCCTTGCGACGGAGCCTGCGCGTGCGCGACCCACGTCGTTCCATCCTGGTAAATCTTCTGATCCCCGGCCTTGGCCTGCGCCGCGTGATCGAACCAGGTGATCTGGTTGGTGGCGTCGTAAGTGACGACCATCGCCCCCTCCGTCTTGTGGACTGCGGCCGGCGCCGGGAAGAACGTGATTCCGCCGCCGTCCACGCGCGTGATTTCCCAGGGGGCCACCTTGAGCGCAGCGGCGGACTCGTTCTTGATCGAGTACACGATGTCCACGCAGTCGCACGTGGCGTCGACGGTGAAGCGCTTTCCGATCGAGACCGCAGGGCTGGCGAGCGCCGGGCCCTGGAGCACCAGCGTCGCCCCTTCGAGCGTCGCCGTGTACGGCGCGCTGTCCATCTCGGTCGCAGGTGGCCACGCCCAGGTTTGAGGACTGACCCAAAAGGTCGAACCGTAATTGGTGGCGTGAGGCATCGTCGCATCCAAGATCGAGACGCCGCCCTTCGTGTACGTGACGACGCGCCCAGCCACCATGGCGTTCACCTCGAAGACCACGTCTCCGTAGCTCCACGTGTAGAGGCCGTTCGCCTCGGTGGGAGTGACGGGGCCCGAGGCGCCGCCGCCGCTACCGCCAGCGCCACCAGCGCCGCCGCC
>JAEZYO010000863.1 GCA_023419055.1 Pseudomonadota bacterium
CGGCAGCCTCGGTCGAGGACAACGGCTGCGGTTGTCGCAGCGTGGGCAGCGGCCAGAGCCCCGCGGGCGCACTGGGATGGATCGCGCTCGGGCTCGCGGCGGCCCTCAGCCGACGCGTCACTTCGGCACGCCGGGCACGAGCACGCCGCAGCTGGTGAACCCAAGCTGCCTCTTCCTCTCGTTCTTCGACGAGCCCGAGGAGCGCCTGCCCAGACGTGAGCTCGCACGTTGATTGGCACGGGCGAGAGATGTTTCCGCAAGGTCAAACGAGGAGGGCGTCGTCCTCGGCGATCGAGTAGACGCACTCTTGCGCGAGCCCCTCAGCGCGCCGAACGACCTTGAAATGCGAGGCGTCGATCTTGAAGGCGACCAGCACTTCCTCGTCCCCTTCCTGCCGAGACAGCGCCCACTCGAGCGCGATGGTCTCGAGCTCCTCGGTGTCGGGGGCATCCTCGAGCACTCGGAGCACGCGGCGCTCGGGGTAGCACGCGGTCGGGGGGTAGGCGTCGAAGCCGTCGCTAGCGATCACGCGTCGAGTCATCCCCGCAAAGGCATCCATGTCCAAGGTGGAACCACGGTAGCATCCGACGTCAGCTCCGCTAGTGCGAGGACATGACGAGTGCCCCGGCGCGCTGTGGGATGCGCCGCGGCCGTTCATGAAGGGTCCGGGCCCGTATCGCGTGCTGCACGTCGCGGACGGCGCGCACGCGCGCATTACGGCGAGTGTTCGAGCGCGCCGATGTCCGCGTAGTCGACGGTGCCGGTTCCGTTGTTGGGCTCCGTCGGCTCGTCGTATCGAGGCCTACCGATGAGGTCGAGCGCGGGCGCCGCGTCGCCGTCCGCGGCGTCGACGAGGAGCGAGTTCGCTGTCGGCGTCAGGTTGAGCTCGCGGTTGCTCGCGCCGATGTCCCAGTCGAGGATGAGCGCGTCAGCGGCGGGCGCCACCGGTAGGCTGGGGGCGAAGGTGACGACGTCGCCCACGACGCTCGTGACCAGCAGATCTTCGAAGTCGGGCGCGACCTGAATGAACTCACCCGGCTGGTATTGGGCGCCATCGGCCACCGTCACGCTGTCGATGGTGCTCGCGACGACGCGGTCCCAGAGCGAGGGGACGTTGGTGAATCCAGGGTTCACAGCGCCGGACCCCGGGATGTGCGAGTGGTTGAACGTGGTGTATGCGAAGCTCAGGAGCTGGTCGCCCGGACCCGAGTTGCCCCACATGACCGTGTTGATGAATGAAGCGCTCCCGGAGGCGATATGCGCCCCGGATTCCGATTGCTTGGCGTGGTTGCCGACCATCGTGGAGTTGACGATCTCGATCAATCCCTGGCCATGACCGTAGAACGCGCCGCCGACGTCGGCGAGGTTGCCGAGAAAGAGCGAACTTTCGACCCGCACTTGCTCGAAGCCACCGAGCACTGCTGCTCCTCCCAGTGGAGCGCTGTTGGCAAAGAAGTACGAGTTCGCGATCACTCCCTTGTAGGTCCACAGGGCAGCGCCCATCTGGGCCGTGTTGAGGCTGAAGCGGGACCGGTTGAGATGCAGGTCTCCGTGGGTGCTCACGGCGCCTCCCCAGGTGGCGCCTCCGTTGCCCTCGAACTCGCAGTTTTCAATCGAGAGATTGCTCTCGGACCCTCCGTAAATGGCGCCGCCCATGTCGACGGCGGCGTTGCCGATGAAGCTCGAGTCCCGGATGGTGACGTCGGCAGGGGTCGTAAGGGTAGCGAGGTGGATCGCGCCCCCTATGGTGCCGGAGTTGTTTTCGAACTTGCAGTTGGCGACGGTCAAGCCGCCGCTCACGTGCCGCAGCCCGCCCCCGCCGTTTTCGTAGCCGTTGCCCCCGGTCACCGTGAAGCCGTCGAGCACGACGTCGGCGGCCGAGGTGACGACCGTGTGAACCCGCAGGTCGAGGTTGCCCTCACTGCGCCCGTCGAGCACGGTCGGGAAGGCTTCCGGATCACGCTGGTCGCGCTCGGTCTCGTCTCCCGCGAAGCCGCCGTAGAGGTCGGTGTTCGTCCCGAACACGATGCTCCGAAAGTCGGTGTCGTAGACGTAGTAGACGCCGCTCCTGACCCAGACCTCGCAGCTCGCCGCTTCGCCCGCACCGATGGTGGACCAGGCGTCGTTCAGGGCTGACTGGATGTCGGTGTAGGCGTCCTCCCAGGTGAGGCCATTGCTCGCGCCGGTCGCATCGGGATCGACGAGGCGGAGGCAGCGCGAGCAGTCGTCCAGCAAGGTGCCGACATCGCAGGTGCAGACCGCGCTACCGTTCGAGTTGTCACACTCGCCGTTGCCGCTGCACGCCTCGGCGTCGCAGGGGTCATCGACGCAGAGCCCGCTGTTCGCGGGGTACTCGTAGTAACCGGCGTCGCACTCCGAACAATTCGAGCTGTCGCTGTAGCCGGCGTCGCAGGCGCAGGCGAGGACACCGCTTTCGTTGTTGCAGGTCCCGTTGCCGTTGCACGGATCCGGCAAACACGGGTCGTCGATGCACGTCCCGCTGCCCGCCGGGTACTCGTAGTAGCCCGCGTCGCATTCGCCGCAGTGAGAGGAGTCGGTGTAACCCGCCGCGCAGTCACAGACCGCGCTCCCGCTCGTGTTGGTGCACGCGCCGTGGCCATTGCACGCCTCGGGCAGGCAGGGATCGTCGACACAGAGCCCGCTGCTCGCCGGGTACTCGTAGTAGCCTGCGGCGCAAGTGAGGCAGTTGGAGCCTTCGCTGTAGCCAGCGTCGCACGCGCAGATGAAGGCGCCGCTCGTGTTGCTGCAGCTCCCGTTGCCGTTGCACGGATCGGGCAGACACGGATCGTCGGCGCACGTCCCGCTGCCCGCCGGATACTCGTAGTAACCCGTGTCACACTCGCCGCAACTCGAGGCGTCCGTGTAGCCCGCCGCGCAGTCACAGAGCGCGCTCCCGCTCGTGTTGTCACACGACCCATGGCCATTGCACGCCTCCGGCACGCAGGGATCGTCCACGCAGAGCCCGCTGCTCGCAGGGTACTCGTAGTAGCCCGCGTCGCACTCCGAACAATTCGAGCTGCCGCTGTAGCCGGCGTCGCAGGTGCACGCGAAGCTGCCGCTCGCGTTGTCGCAGGTCCCGTTGCCGTTGCACGGATCGGGCAAACACGGGTCGTCCACGCACGTCCCGCTGTTCGCCGGGTATTCGTAGTAGCCCGCGTCACATTCACCGCAGTGCGAGGAGTCGGCGTAACCAGGCGCGCAGTCACAGACCGCGCTCCCGCTTTCGTTGCCGCACGAGCCGTGGCCGTTGCATGCCTCGGGCACGCACGGATCGTCGACGCAAGCCCCGCTGCTCGCGGGGTACTCGTAGTAGCCCGGAGCGCAGTCGTCACAGCTTGGGCCTGCGTAGCCCGTCGGGCAGTCATCACCTCCGGCACCGCCCTCGCCCGAGCCGCCCGCGCCGCCCTCGCCGGAGCCACCCTCGCCAGCGTCGCCGCTGCTTCCAGACGCTCCTCCGTCGTCGCTCGAGCCGCCCTCGCCGGCGTCGCCGGCAGTCGATCCGCCGCTCCCCGCGCTGCTACCCCCGCTGCCCTTGCCGCCGGAGCCGCTCGCTCCGCCCTGGCCTCCCGAGCTCGGCGAGCCGTCCGAGCCGCAAGCGCTCGAGCCGACGCTGAACAGAAGAGCCACCACGAGAAGGGAAGGACTGTTGAGGGCTTTCATCGCACCACGCTCCCGGTAAACGCTGGCTGGGGACACCAACGGTAATCGTCCATTATAGGCAGTGATCCTCGGCGACCGGAAGCGGCGCGGCGGATCCGCCCGATTTTCGCGATCTTTCGTAGGGCTCGACGCCACCCCTTTCGTGGGGGCTCGACGCCGCCCTGAAGATGAATTTCGCGAGCGGTCACGTGCGGGGCTCGAACGCAGTGAGCACGGCGGCCGGCATGCAGCTCGAAATGCAGGCCGAAGGGCTAGCGCGCTCCGAAACGCTGCGAAGGGGCTGAGCGCTCCGCGCTGGCCCGCTTTTTCGGTTTCCCACTCCGCTGCTCGTTCGCCGATCGGATCCAGCGTGGCGTCCGCGCGCTTTGAAGCGCGACGCGTTCTCAATCTCGGAGCCGAGACATTAAGAAAACGAAACCTTGGTCCAGGCGACCAACCGTAGAGTCGAGACATTGAGAAAACTTAGGCTCGCATCGCGTCAGCCATGCGTGGCAGTATCGACCGCGCGGTGGGTCACCTCGATCACGACAGAAACGGCAGAAGGCGGCAGGCGTTCATTCATCCGCTTTCGTCAACAGCGGGCGTCTCTCTGCCGAACCTCGGATTTGCCGGGGCGTGCCCCGGACGAAGACGATTCCTCAACGGTCCCCTCACCTACCCACGGTCGTCTTTGTACTGGGGCACGCCTTCGGCGCTCGTGCATCGGTTCGTTCGCGTGGCGTCCCTCTTCTTGGTCCTCGTCTCGGCGCTCCACTGCGGCAACGGCGACGGCCAAAGTCCGCGGGGTGACTCGAGCGCGGGCGCGGCGGGCACCGCGGCATCGTCGCTCGACGCTGGCTACGGCGGCTCCGGCTCGGGCGAACTCGACGGTGGAGCGGGACCCGTGGGCTCCGCAGGAACGATCTCGGTGGATCCGCCGTCAGGCGCTTTTGACGGCGGAGCCTGCGAGAGCTCCCCCGCCCCACTTCTCCGCCCGGAGTGCCCCGACGCGCCTCGAGTCGGTGAGCCCTGCGAGCCAGCAGGTCTGCCGTGCTTGTACGAGGACTCGAAGAGAAGCGACTGCTTTCGGCTCTTCCAATGCTCGCACGTGGTCGGCTGGAGCGAGCACACGGTCTGTCGCGAAGAGACGAGCCAACCGGCGAACGACGAACGCTGCCCCGAGCGCGGCCCCGTCGAAGGCGAGCCCTGCGAGCTCGCGGATCTAGTCTGTGATTTTGGCCCCTGCGGGGACGGCAAGCTCGTCATGCAATGCGAATGCGGCCGCTGGAAGACGCTGCAGGGGTGCGTGTTTCTATGACCGCAGTGTCCGCCGAAGGCTCGTTCGTGAGTGGACTCAGAACGACGGGGTGCAACTCTTCCCGTCGGTCGTGAGCGCGGTGTCCGTCGCCGGCTCGGCGCTGAGATCGATCAGGCGGAGATTGACGAGTCCATCGTCGTCGCGGACGCAGTAGACGATCTTCGACGTATCGGGCGAAACGGCGACGCTGTAGATAGCCGAACCCTCCTCTGCGGCGACGAGCAACGCGGCCGTGCCTTCCTGCAGGTCGTACGCGAGGAGGCTCGGCCTCCACTCTGTCTCCACCGTCCCTCCCATGAAGAGAAAGCCGCTCCCATCCGAGAGCCAGCTCGCTTTTCCAAGGAAGACATCGACGCCTTCTTCGGTGTGCGAGCGGATGACGAAGGACGGAGTACCGGCCCGGCACCGAAAAAGGCGGGATAACGGCGTCCCGATGCCACTTTTGCCTAGCTTTGCTAACTAGAGACCCAGCGATGACCAGCACGACAGTTCCCTGGAGCGCCGGCACCTGGCACAACCCGCCGAAAGAAGCGCGCGAGATGGCGAATCACCTCGTCGTAGAGGCGATGGCCGGGAGCGACTTCTGGGAAAAGACGCTGTATGGGTTTCAGCACGATTCTGGTCACGCTCTCTTGGCACCTTGGGAGAAAGGCGCTGCCATCGAGGTCTCCTTTGACCTGCGGGAGTTCACCGAGCTGTACGATCAGGCGGGGCTGATGCTCTGGCAGGGCCCTCGTCACTGGATCAAAGCGGGTGTGGAGCTCAATGACGGCGTTCCGCACGTCGGCGCCGTCGTGACGAACGAGTTTTCGGATTGGTCGCTCGCGCCGGTGCCGGATTGGACGGGGTCGATCGTTACGGTGCGCGCCAGTTACGCGAACGGCGCGGTGGTCCTTCGCGCGAGCGCTGGCGGGGGAGCCTGGCGCCTGCTGCGCGTGGCGCCTTTCCCCTACGCCGCCGATCGGAGCGCTGGCCCGTTCCTCTGCTCGCCAAAGCGAGCAGGGTTCAACGTCACGTTCACTCGCTGGTCCCGCACCGCTCTCGACACGGACCTTCACGTCGACCCGCCTCTCCCCGAGCTCGGCTGAGATCAGAGCGAGACCCCGGGCACGGGCGGCGGCAACCACGGCTCCCCTGTTTCCGCGTCGACGTGGGCGAGCCGCACGCCACGCGGACCGAGCTCGAGGGTGCCGTAGAGAATGGGCAGGTTGAAGCGGCGCGGCCCAATCGAGCCCGGGTTGAACACCGTGAGGCCGCGCTCCTTGGCGATGAACGGCACGTGCGAGTGTCCGCACACGACCAGCGTCGCTCCCTCCGCGCGCGCCGCCCGGGCGACGTCGGCACGCAGTCGCGGTCCGTAGACCGCGATGTGCGTGAGGTAGATGCAGAGCCCGCCGGCGGTGACGACGAGGACATCCGGCAGATCGTGCTCGCGCACGTCGATGTTGCCGCGCACCGCGTGGACGGGGGCAATTCTCGCGAGTGCGTCGAGCACGGCGCGGTCACCGATGTCGCCGGCGTGAAGGATCGCGTCGGGCGCCCAGGCGGTGAGCTGGCTCGTGAGATTCCCGTGAGGATGCGAGTGCGTGTCGGCGACGACGGCGAGCCGCAGCGTCCCGTCGGAGCGGAGCGGGATGTTTGCCGTCGATCGACGCGGCTTGGGAGCCATGGCTTTTTTCGTAGCGCGGCTGTGGGCCGTGCGCGAGCCAGACGGCTCCACAGGAAGACATCGTCTGGTTCTACCTCGACCCCTGATGGAGGGTCCGCCACACATACCGGGTGAACCGCGGCCGTCGCCGCACCCGCCGGGCCAGCGTACGCCGATCTGGCGCGCAAGCTGGCTGAACGAGCCGTCCGCTGGCCGGAGCACTCGCGCGTCGAGGCCCCGATGCTCGCGGTCCTCGACCAGCTCGCCGCGATGCCACACGGCGCATTGTCGGTGGCGGCGGCGGAGTCGATCCTCGCCGCCGCCCGCTGCATCACCGGACGATCGCGCTGGGACGAGGTCGCGCCCGCCCTGCGCCCGCCGACGTCCGCAACGGCGCTCGCGCCGGCTGGCGGCGCTGGTCGCAGCGCTCGAAGCCCTCGTCGCGTGCTTGCCGCGGGAGGCCAAGCTCGCGGACCAGATCGCGGACCAGATCGCCAGCGAGGAGGGTCGGTGCTTGCACCTTGCCGCGGAGCACCTTCGCCACGCCATCGGAGAGATCCGCTGATGCGCTGAGAAGCAGCTCGGCCGCTCTCCTCGGCGCTACATCTTGCTCACGTATTGGAGACGGGTGATCATGGCCGCATGGCAGACGCCGTTCCCGTACTGTTGTTCGGCGCGTTCTGCTTCGGAGGCATGGTCGTCTTGTATCGAGGCATCCAAGCGCTCAAAGTCGCCCGAGCGAGCGAAGCCTGGCCGCTCGTCCGAGGACGAGTGACCGTCTCCGAAGTCACCGAAGTTCACAGCAGGGACATAGACCGCCGCCCTCGCCTCTACTTCAAGCCGCGTGTTCGCTTCCGCTACCGCGTGGAAGGCGAGAAGTATTGGTCGGAGACTCTGACGACGGTTGAAGTCAGCAGTAACTCCCGCGACATGGCGGAGGAAGTCGTGCGCCGCTACCCGAAAGGCAGCGACGTGGACGTCTATGTCAACCCCCAGGACCCGTCGATAGCGGTGCTGGAGCGCGACGGCAGCGCGGCCACGCTGATCGTCGGTGTCGGGCTCTTGTTTGCGCTGGTGGGCGTCTTCGGACTGATCTTCACGCTGAGCTGAGCGAGCTGCCGTGAGCGAGGCACGCCGCCGGTACCTCGAGACTCAGCCAATTGCTTCGCTCGGCGAGTGCCTCATTCGGGCCAGGGTTGAGGCGTCGTGGTCGGGCTGCCGGCTCCGATCGACGGCCAACCGTTCGCATAGGTGATGCGGTCGACGAGCATTTGGCGTCCGGACGCGGCAACAGGTCCGTCGGACCCATCGTTCAGCCAAGCGTGGTACACGAAAAAGTCCGAGCCACCGACGGCGACCACGGAGCCGTGGCCAGGGCCGACCCATCGCGAGTTGATACCGAGAATCGGCTCGCCGTGTTTCTCGTACGGCCCGAGCAACGACGTCGAGCGTGCGACTCCGGTGCGGTAGCGCTCGTCGTACACGTTCCCGCTGTAGAACAAGAAATAGTAACCGAAGCGTTTGACGAGCCAGGGTCCCTCGACGACGCCGCCTTCCCAGGTGGCAGCGTCGTTCACCAGGATTTGCGTGGCACTGCTCCCGACCGCGAACGACAAACCGTCCGGCGCGAGTTCTCGGAGGTAGAGCGGCGTCGGGGCGCCCGAAGCGTTGCCGTCGATCTTGTAGATCAGGAAACGTCTGCCGTCGTCGTCTTCGAAGAACGTGGCGTCGATGACGCCCTGCGCGTCTTGCACGAGTGGTGCAGTCGAAACGACATAGGGCCCGGTGGGCGTGTCGGCCACCGCTGTGCCGATGCAGAGGCGGTCGTGCTCATCCACGGAGGTGAAGTACGCGACCCATTTGTCGCCCACGCGGTGGAGCTCCGGGGCCCAGTTGCGCCTGCCGTTCGCTGCCCACGAAGGCTTGCTGCTCGGCAGGATGAAGGCGCCGGTGTCTTCCCAAGAGACCAGATCGCGAGACGTGCGGATGGCGAACCTGCCTCCGGTACAGACCGCGTAGTAGCGACGGCCATCTGCTTCGTCCACCGCCACGACCGCGGGGTCGGGACAATCCGAGTCGATGACCGGATTTTGGAACAGAGGTTTCGCGGAATCGAGCTCACTCCGCCCTTCCGTCGTGAAAAGGTCTGGCGCGTCGAGGAGCTCGTGCTCCGTGACGAGCGGGAAGATGCCGTGCGTGGTGGGCGTGACACCGTCGAGCGCGGAGCTCGACTCCAGCCGTTCGAGCGTCATGTCTCGATACCGCGCATAGAACTCAGCGTAGAGACCGGGCACACTTTGCACGGCTGAGCAAAGCAAGAGCACGACACCGAAAACACCAAAAGCAGCGCGGAACAAGCGGCGGCCCGCAGCACTGCTTGCAAAGTACCATGACCTGCCCCGGCGAAACTACGGCGACTAACGTAGCGCAGTGGTACCGAGTGGTCGCTCATCGGACTCGACCCCACGTGGCACTCGTGACGGCGGACAGGCGCGGCTCTCTGGCAAGCGACTCAGAGCGAGACCAGCGGTTCGACGGACTGCTCTGAGCGCGATGTATGACGAAATGTGCTTCGCGATCGAAGTCGACTGGCGGCGACGCTGCGACCCGAGCGTCACGGAGTCGCGCCCTCCTTCCGCATCGCCCTTGCTCCCCGTCGCTCGGCGTGATCCCGTGAG
>JAEZYO010000878.1 GCA_023419055.1 Pseudomonadota bacterium
AGGTGACGATCTACCCGCATCGCTACGGGCGGATCCGGCCAGTGCTGGAGAAGCTCTACGGCCTTGACCTCCCGGACTTGGCGGAAGACTTGGAGCGCTGGGTCACCTTTCACGGTGAGCCGCTCGACCCGACGACCACCCAGGAGATTTTGATCGCGCTCGGGTTCGATCTCGGACCGTTTGGCGCGGACGGCAAGATCGGCAAGTCGACGCGGCAGGCGTTGATCACCTTTCAACAGCAGCGCGGGCTCGACCCCACGGGGGAGGTCGATGCCCTCACGCGTCGTGAGCTCCTGGCGGCGCGCGACAAGCTCGCGTAACGCCGGGTCGCTCAGGAGTTCGCGACCTCGAGCAGAATGTCGGCGTGACACGCCTGGTCGAGGCG
This sequence comes from Pseudomonadota bacterium, assembly GCA_023419055.1. The sequence continues at coordinate 386 of JAEZYO010000878.1, forward strand.
ACACCAGCAGGCGAGGTTCTTGCCCGCGAGCTCGCGCCGGACGTCGGCCATCGAGAAACCGAGCTTGCCGCTCTCGAGATCGCGGCGGTAGTGCTGCATCGACGCTTCTCGGCTGCCTGCCTGCTTGTCGTCGACCAGGTACGGGTTGCCCCAGCGCGTGCCGCGCGAGACGCAGACGACGGGGAGACCATTCGGGCTCTCGAGCCGCGAGCCTTTGGCTCGAGAGCGCCGCACACGCACTGGTTTTGCGGCCATGGGCGATTCTACCCCCGCGAGCCGGCTCCGCTATACTCGCGCCCGATGGCGAGCGACGGAGCGGCGGCTGGCCGGCAAAGCGAGGAGCCCGAGTTCAGGGGCGAGAGCGCGAGCACCGTCACCGGGACCGAGGAGGGTCGCGCGTTCTTTCAGGCGCGGCTTTCGGTGTTCGGGCTCTGCCTGTTCGTGCTGGGCGCGGTGAGCTGGTCCGCGCTGGCTGCAGTGCACCTGGTGCGCGTGGCCAAGGGTTTGCCGGACGAGCACTCGTTGCTCTCACCCGGGAGCGTGCTGCATTTCACGAACACCGCGCTCGCGGGCCTCCTTTGGTGGGCCACTCGGCGTGGACGCGTGCGGGGCGCGGTCCTGCACGGGCTCGACATCGGGGTGTCGCTCGGGCTCGTCACCGTTTGGGGGCTCTCGGGCGCGACCTTGCCCGACGCCACGACCGGGAGCTTCGTCGCGCTTTTGTCCTTCGTGGTGGGCGTGCTGGCGCGCGCGATCGTCGTGCCGAGCACGGCGCGGCGAACGCTTTCGATCGGCGTGATCGGCGCGCTCGTGCTCGTGGCGCTCGCGATCGTTCGCGGGGCCACGGACGAGCAGGCTCTCGGGAGCGCGGCCGCCGTCGCGTGCTGGGCCGCGACCGCGGTGACGATCAGCACGGTCGCGTCGCAGACCATTTTCGGCTTGCGCAAGGAAGCGGCGCGCGCCCGGGTGCTCGGCCAGTACACGCTCGAATCCAAGATCGGCGAGGGCGGGATGGGTGACGTCTGGCGGGCGAGCCACTCACTGTTGCGGCGCCCGACCGCGGTGAAGCTCCTGCCCCCGAGTCGAATGGGCGAGCTTGCGATTCGCCGCTTCGAGCGCGAGGTGCAGCTCACGGCGCGGCTCACGCACCCGAACACCGTCGCCATCTACGACTACGGCCGAACTCGCGACGGCATCTTTTACTACGCGATGGAGTTGCTCGAAGGCACGGATCTCGATCGACTCGTCACTGCTCACGGGCCGCTGCCCGCCGAGCGAGTCCTTCACGTGCTGGCGCAGATCTGCGGCGCGCTCGCGGAGGCCCACGATCTCGGGCTCGTTCATCGCGACGTGAAGCCGGCGAACATCTTGCTATCACCCCGGAAGAACGAGCACGAGTTCGCGAAAATCGTCGACTTCGGGCTCGTGAAGAGCGTCGACCCCACGTTGACTCAGGCGCCGCCCGGCGTGACCGCGACCAACAGCATCACCGGCACGCCGCTCTACATGGCTCCCGAGTCGATCAAGGCGCCGGACTCCGTCGACGCGCGCGCCGATCTCTACGCGCTCGGCGCGGTCGCCTGGTTCTTGCTCGTCGGGCGCCCGCCGTTTCAGGGGACGACGATCGTCGAGGTGTGCGGACAACATTTGCACGCCGCTCCGCTCCGGCCTTCCGCCGCGCTGCGGCGCGCGGTCCCGACCGATCTGGAAGACGTGATCCTCGCTTGTCTGGAGAAGGATCCGAGCGCTCGGCCACGCGACGCGCGCGAGCTTCGGTCGCGTCTCGAAGCTTGCGAGGCGTACGGCGGCTGGAAGGTCGAGCACGCGATCGCCTGGTGGCAGACGCACGCTGTCGGGGAGCCCGCTCCGCCCGTCGAGTCCACGGTGCGACAGACGATCGCGCTCTACGTGGGCGATCGAGCGACGGAAGACGTGCGCCTGGGCGCGTGAGCCCCTCACTTGGCGGTTTGCTCGATTTCGCGCTTCAGGCTGCGATCGAAGACGAGCGTCCCGAAGGGCACCACCGAGGAGACGAACGCGGCGAGCCAGCGTCGCGCGGGCCAGCCGTGCTCGAGCACCACCCGGTAGAGCGCGGCGATGAACACCAGGAACAAGAGCCCGTGCACGCTGCCGATGATGCGCACGGCGAGCGGCTGCCCGGCGAGGTACTTGAGCGGCATCGCGACGAAGAGCAAGAGGACGAACGAGAGCCCTTCGAGAAGAGCGACGAGGCGAAGCTGGCGTAGCGGATTCATCAGCGCAGAACCTCCCAGGTGGGCCGAAAGACCATGAGCGCGAGCACGACGAGGAGCGGGCAGGCGGCGAAGAGAAACGCGCCGGCCGAGCGCGTATCGCGCGTCACGCTGCGGACGAGCGCTCCTTGCGACACGAACGAGAACAGAAGGCCTCCCATGATCCAGAGCTCGAGCAAGCTGATGCCGAGCTTCAGCGTGAGGAGGAAGCCCGAAACCCAGATGACGAGGAGCGCCGGCGAAGCGATGCGGTGGACCGCTCGTTTACGCTCGGGGAGCGAGCTCGCGAGGAACGCCGTGAGGAGCCCGCCGCCGTAGACCACGACTCCGACGAACTTGACGAAAAGGAGGAGCTGGTAGGTCAGCATCGAGCGGCCGAGAGGAATCTCGCACGGCGCCCGCTCGTCCAAAAGGGGCAAAGAACGGCCATTTTGCCGGGGCTTGTCAGCGCGGCGAGGGTGCCCCATGTACTCGGGTTTCGGAGGACGGAGCCATGAGCGAATCACTTTTGTTGAGACCCGTCGGGTTCGTTCGTTCGAGCTTGAAAGACAAGGCGCTCGCACCACGGCAAGGGAACGAGGGAGCGCCCGAGGCGGCGATCGAGATCGATGAAGCGCTCCTACCCGGTCTCTTGGGCATCGAACCCGGTGACGGCCTCATCGTCGTCACCTGGTTCCATCAGGCCCGGCGCGACGTCCTCCGCCTGCATCCGCGGGACGACACGTCGCTCCCGCTGAGCGGCGTGTTCGCGACGCGCTCTCCCGACCGGCCGAACCCGCTCGGGCTTCACCGGGTCACGGTTCGTGCGGTCGAGGGACGGCGCATCGTGGTGGCGCCGCTCGAAGCGATCGACGGCACTCCGGTCGTGGATCTGAAGCCGGTGCTCGAGCGCGTGAACGACGCCTAGCGCTCAATCGAGCGCTTCGAGGCGCTTCTTCAGCTTCTCGAGCGCGCTGCGAGCTTCTTTGGCGTTGCTCTCCGCTTCCATGAGCTCGCGCACCCGCTGCTCGAGCTCGGCCTTGGCTGCCCGAATCTCGTCCTCGAGCCGGCGGCGCTCTTCGCGCTTCTTCTCGCGCGCCTCTTCGGCGGCCCGGCGTTCCTCTTCCTTTCGACGGCGCTCTTCCTCGGCCTTGCGCTCCGCGTCGGAGGGCACCTGCGCTTCACGCTTCTTCGCCGGGCGCGCTGCAGCGGGCTCCTCGGCGCCGGACGCAGCCGCCGCGAATCCGAACGCCTCGAAGCCGGGCGGCTCGCGATCGGCGCTGAGCGCGCCGGGC
>JAEZYO010000984.1 GCA_023419055.1 Pseudomonadota bacterium
ATCTCGGGCAGCCCCGACACCAACCCGTTCTCGAGCTACCCCCAGGGGGTGCTCGACTACCTCGGGGACAACGGCATCAACGGCATCTCGGTCAACGGCATCGGCGGGCAGCTGCTCTTCAACAACAATCAAGTCACCTACGACTGGAGCGTCAAGCTGCCGAACAGCGGTTCGTTCGCGCCGGTAGCGATCATGACCCGCGACCACCTGAGCCTCGCGAGCAATCAGTTCGCGCTCCGCATCCAGGCGGACTCGCCGTCCAACATCGGACAGTTCGATCAATACATCGACGAGCCCATCGCCGCGCACGTGTTCGCGGTGGGAGGCACGGTCAACGCCACGCGCAACCGCTTCTCCGAGGAGGTCGGCGGCGCTCACGCCTCGCTCTACACGATGGGCAGGGTCCAGAACATCACTGCCCACAACCAGAGCACTCACGAGATCGCGGCCCAAGTCTGGGACGACGACGACGCGGCCAGGTACCTGCTGAACGCGGGCAACCAGGTCATGTTCCCGCGCCAGGACGGCACGTCCGTGCCGGACAACGTGTCGGAAGAGCTCAGGACCTTCTTCCGATTCGTTTGGCCCATCTGAGACCCAACGCCTGATCCCGGTCGCAACACCAGGGCTTCCGAATGACGACGAAAGACGTGACCCGCTTCCTGTTCAGACCCCGCAAGCACTATGTGGGCGTCCGCCTGCAGCAGGGGCGCTTGCTGCTCGACTCCGACTTCAACGAGAGCGCGCGGCTCCGGGCCGAAGACCGCCGGCACTCGGTGCTCGCGCTGGTAGGCGGGCGCGCCAGCCCGAACCAGGGTTTCTCGATCGGCGCTCCGCTCGACAGCCCCTCTTCGGATCAATCCACTTACCTCCAGGTCGGTAGCTCGCTCCCGCTCACCAGCGTGACGCTCGGCGAGACCTCGACCTTGCTGCGCCCGGTGAGCGTGCGCGCCGGATCGTTTTACATCGGGGGCCAGCGCGTCGATCTCGAGAAGCCCGAGCACATCGCGTTTCAGCGGGACTTCTTGCAGGCGTTGCCGAAGGACCTCGCCGAGGTCGATCCGGACGTCGAAGGCACCGACAGCCCGCAGACGAATTTCCGCAACTTCTATTACCTGCACGCCTGGGAGCAGGGCGTCACGGCGGTCGAGGACGAGGAGCTTTACGAGGCGGCGCTCGGCGGTGAGGACACGTCGACCCGCACGCGCCGGATGCGCCGGGTCGAGGTCCTGCAGAACCTCCCCGGCTACGTGAACTCCTGCCGCAGGGCGTGGCGTCGCCTGCTAGCGCAGCTCTTGCTCGACAACGCCACCTTCGACTCGCGCACGGGCGAGGTCCTGTCTCGCGGGCGGCTGCAGCTCGTCTTCCGCGAGGAGAGCGAACGGCAGCGCTGCGGCCAGTGCAACCCCGATCCCGGGGCTGCGTTCCTCGGGTTCGACAATCAATCGATCAAGATCCTGCTCACCAGCCACAGCACGTTCGTCTGGGCCCTGAGCGGCGGCGCGCCCCTGTATCGGGTTCGCGTGACGGGGCTCGACCAGCCGGAGGTAGCCGGCGTTCGCGTCGAAATGATGACGCCTCCCGCCGACGAGGCGCACTGGCCGCTCACCAATCGGGTGATCGAGATCCTTCCGTTCGGCGCGCTGCTCGACGGCGGTCCCGCTCCGACCGACCACCCCGAGCACTTCCGGAAGATCGCCGCCGAGGTCGGCGCCTTTACGCGCGTCGCCGACTCGTACGACCCGAGCACCCGAAGCTTCACGATCGATCAGACGGTCGGGCTCGGAGCTCTTCGAGATCTCGTCTACCAGTGGGACGCGAGCCACCCTGCCGCCGCCGAGCTCAATCACAGCACGCCGGGCGAGCGCTACTTCTACATGCGCGTCTGGCACGAGGCGCCCAACGTGGCGGACGTCGAGCTACCGATTCGCTTGAACGAGCGCCTGCCCGAGCTCGGCGAGACCGACGTCTTCCCGATCTTCCGCCACTTCGGCCGGAGAGGGGATTACTGGATCGCCGCGATCCGCCCCGGCGCTCCGGAGCCGATCGTTCCCTTCGATTTGACGCACAAGGCTCAGGGCATTCCGCCTCACGGCCCGCGTCACTTCTACGCTCCGCTCGCGCTCGTCGAGGGCGGCGAGGTTCAGTCCCCCGGCCAGGACATCGTCACGCTCCACGCCGATTGTCGCCAGCAAATCCAGAAGCTGTCGGATCGCGGCTGCGTGACCTTCACGGTCGGCGACGGCATCGCGAGCTTCGGAGACTACGCGTCGATTCAAGAGGCGATCGACGCGCTGCCGGAGGACGGCGGTCGCATCTCGGTGAGGCCCGGCTTGTACCGGGAACGCCTTTTCATCAACGGTCGCCACGGCATCGTCATCGAGGGCTGCGGTGACGCTACCGTGATCGAGACCCCGCTCGATCCGGGGCTGCCGAGCGCGGAACCTCTGATCCAGATCGGTGCGGACTCCGAGAACATCGTGCTCACCGGGCTCGCGCTGCGAACGGTGGAGCGGCGCGCCATCTTCGTGCGCCAGGGCGCCGAGCGCATCACGTTGTCGCGCCTCAGCATCATCGCGGGGGTTCGCCAGCGGGGCCGCTTCGTCCCCGGCACGGCCAACTCCTCCCAGGCTTTGATCGAGCTCCTCGAGTCGCACCACATCACGCTCAGCAAGGTGATCCTCGAGCCGGTCTCGCGACCGGGACTCCTCGCGACGAGGGTCGACTTCCTCGACGTCTCCGAGCTCAGCGCGGTGGGGCGCTCGCGCAGCCGCTTCAGCCCTCGGCGACCGATGATCGCGCTCAGGGACGTGGATCGCGCCACGATTCGCGACACCATGGTGAGCGCCTTCGGCCAGGTCGGGCTGAGCCTCGATGGCTACGTCGGGGGCGACAGCTGCGCCGACGTGACCCTGCGCGGCCTCTCGGTGATCACCGGGCAGCACCGGTCGACGCGCAACGGCGCGATCACCTCGAGCAAGAGCGGCGTTCGCATCGACTACGGCGAGCGGGTGACGCTCGAAGACAGCTCGATCGTGATGGAAGCGTCCTTCAGCGAGCACGCCGCGGTGGTCGTGTTCGGCACGGACCTCACGCTGCGCGGAAACCGCATCGAGGCGCTGACACGCTGTTACGACCGCCCACTCCCGTTCTCGCCCGAGCGCTGCGGTGACTTTCGCGCGCTCGCCTGGTCGGGCCTGCAGATCCGCGGCGGTTCGGAGCGGGTGGACGTTCGAGCGAATCACATCGTGGGCGGCGTCGGACACGGGATCACGCTCGGGAGCCTGATCTGGACGTACACCCCGCCGACCATCGGCTCCACGCCCATCTCCCGCAGCGAGGGCGCGGGTCGCGGGCAGCTCGTCTCCCGCGCCGACGGAACGCGCGTGGTGCGCGGGCTGATCCGGAGCTCGTTCAGGGAGCGCGGCCAGCGCTTCGTGGCCTCGGAAGAAGGCGCGCTGCGCCACGTCGTCATCGCCGAGAACCGCATCGAGCAGATGTTCACGAACGGGATCTCGGTGCTCAGCGTGCTGGGCTTGCCGGGCGACGATCTCATCGATCTCGAAAACTGCCGGATCGAGCGCAACACCATCGTGAACAACCTGCTGCGGCCGGCGGAGAACGTCCCGAACCGCGGCGACGTGCTCCCGTTCGACCCGGCCCGCCAGGGCGAGGGATCGCTCATCCCGGTCCTGCCGTTCGGTGGGATCGTGCTCGGGACAGTGACGGGCGGGATCGAGATCCGCGGCAACGTGATCGCGAGCAACGGCACGTCCGGCGAGCTCCCGATCAACGGGATCTTCATCCTGAACGGAGACGGCATCACGATCGCCGAGAACCGCATCACCGGTAACGGCGGCCGCGCCTCGGCGCGAGTGGCGCCGCGTCCCGGAGTTCGCGCGGGCATCGCGGTGATGCTCGCGGGGACGGGGAGCGGGGTCGACACGGAGGCGGAGCTCGAGGCGTTCGTGGGCTCCGAGATCCTGTCGAGCAACGACGGATCCTCGCTCCGCGTCTTCAACAACAGCGTGTTGCACCCGGAAGGCAGGGCTCTCCACGCCGTCGCTACCGGCCCCGTCTCGATCGACGGCAACTCCTTCGCCTCGCTCGGTCACCACGGCTCGAACTCGGTCTCCGATCTGTTCGCCGTGGGTGAGGCGGTGTTCGTCATGAACATGGGGCCACCC
>JAEZYO010001001.1 GCA_023419055.1 Pseudomonadota bacterium
CTCCGGCCCGTGCGCCTGGGGCCGACGTTCGGCAGCGGTTTCGAGCTGCTCGAAGGCCCTCCAGCCGGCACCAAGCTCGTCAAAGATCCCGGACCCGACCTCACCGATGGTCAGCGCGTGAAAGAGAAATCGCAGGGGTAATCAGATGACCGTGAGCGACATTCAAGAAGCGACCGACACGAAACAGGCGCCCAAGAAGGGCGAGAGCAAGAAGCCCGCGATCATCAGCTTGCAGCGGGTCGGAAAGACTTTCTACCGCGGTAAGGAGCGGCTCGACGTCCTGAAGGATCTCGATCTCGAGATCGCCGAGGGCTCCTTCGAGGCGCTGATGGGGCCGAGCGGTTCCGGCAAGAGCACGCTCTTGAACCTCATCGCCGGGCTCGACACCGCCACCGCCGGTAGCGTGCGGATCGGCGGCACCGACATCGGGCAGCTGAGCGAAGGCCAGCGAGCCGGGTGGCGCGCCGCCAACATCGGGTTCGTCTTCCAGACCTACAACCTGATGCCCGTGCTCTCGGCGGTGGAAAACGTCGAGCTACCCCTGCTCCTCACCAGCGTGCCCGCCTCGGAGCGCCGCAAGCGCGCGGAGATCGCGCTCGAGGTGGTCGGCTTGAAAGAGCGCATGGGCCACTTTCCCCGCCAGCTCTCCGGCGGTCAGGAACAGCGCGTCACGATCGCCCGCGCCATCGTCACGGATCCGAAGATCATCGTGGCCGACGAGCCTACCGGCGATCTCGACCGCGAGAGCGCGAACGACATCCTGAACCTGCTCGAGCGCCTGAACAAAGAGTTCAACAAGACGATCGTGATGGTCACGCACGATCCTGCGGCCGCCGAGCGCGCCCAAGTACAGCTCCGGCTCGACAAGGGAGCGTTGGTGTGAACCTCACCACCATCGCCGTCCGCAACGTCGCGCGGAACAAGCTGCGACTGACCCTCACCGCCGTCGCGGTGGCGGTGGCGATCCTCGCCTTCATCATGCTGCGCACGCTGATCTGGTCGTGGACCGCCGCGATGGACCAGGCAGCGGCCGATCGCATCGGCTCGCGCCACAAGGTGAGCATGATCATGCCGCTGCCGAAGCGCTACGCCGAGGAGATCAAGCAGATCCCCGGTGTGACGCAGGTGGCGTACGCGAGCTGGTTCGGCGCCAAGTACCCGAAGAAAGAGGACGAGTTCTTCGCGACCATCGCGGTCGAGCCCGACGACATCCTCAAGGTGTACGACGAGATCAAGGTGCCGGCCGATCAGGTCGAGGCGTGGAAGCAGAACCGACGTGGCGCGCTCGTCGGCGACGCCCTCGCGAAGAAGCTCGGCTGGAAGGTGGGCGATCGCGTGATGCTGCGCGGCACCATCTACCCGGGCGACTGGGAGTTCGAGGTCTCCGGCATTTACACGGCGTCCCGCGCCTCGGTCGATCGCTCGACCTTCTGGTTCCACTACGACTACATGAACGACTCGCCGACGGTCCGGCAAAAGGACCAGATCGGCTGGATCATGGCGCGCGTGAACGATCCCGGTCGCTCCGCCGAGATCGCGAAGTCCATCGACAAGCATTTCGAGGAGCGCGATCAGCAGACCCTGAGCATGAACGAGCGCGCGTTCCAGGCGTCGTTCCTCGGCATGATGTCCGCCATCCTGAAGGCGATCGATCTGGTGTCCGTGGTGATCCTCGCCATCATGGCGCTCATCCTCGGCAACACCATCGCCATGGGCGTGCGCGAGCGCACCGGCGAGTACGGCGTGCTCAGGGCGATCGGGTTTCTACCGAAGCACATCGTCACCTTCATCCTGGTCGAGTCGGTCGTCACCGGTCTGATCGGCGGAGGTGTCGGCGTGCTCCTTTCCTACCCACTCGTCGAGCGCGGGCTCGGGCGCTGGCTCGAGGAGAACATGGGCGCCTTCTTCCCGTTCTTCCGCATCGATCCCGTCATCACCGGCTCGGCCCTGGCGCTCTCGATCGCGCTCGGCTTGCTCGCCGCCATCATCCCGGCCCGCACTGCCGCGCGCCTCAAGGTCATCGACTCGCTTCGCCGCGTCGGCTGAAAAAGGGAACTCTACGATGCTGCTCATGGTTCCGCTCAGCTACAACTTCCGCAGCCTCTTCGTCCGGAAGACGACGACGTTCGCCACTGCGTTCGGCATCGGCCTCGTGGTGTTCGTGCTCGCCTCCGGCCTCATGCTCGGCGCCGGCGTGCAGAAGACGCTCGTGACCTCCGGCCGCCCGGAGAACGCGATCGTCCTCCGCAAAGGCTCGGACAACGAGCTCTCGAGCTCGATCGAGACCAAGACCGCGAACCTCATCCAGGCCGCGCCGGGTATCAAGAAGGACGAGACCGGCGCTCCCCTCACCTCCGGCGAGCTCGTGATCGTGATCGCGCTCGACAAGACGGGCACCGACGGGCAGGTCTCGAACGTCCAGGTGCGCGGCGTGCCCGAGAGCGTCCGCAAGGTCAGGCCCGAGGTGAAGGTGGTCGAGGGCACCTGGCCGCGCCCGGGCACCGACGAGGTGATCGCGGGTAAGGGCGTCATCGACCGCTTCAACGGCGTCACCATGGGCGGTCAGTTCGAGCTCAAGAAGAATCGACCGCTCAAGGTCGTGGGCGTGTTCGAGAGCGGTGGTTCGAGCCTGGAGTCGGAGATCTGGGGCGACGTGGACGTCGTCAGGAGCTCGTTCGGCCGCGAGGGCCTGGTCTCGTCCGTGACGGCGCGGCTCGACTCTCCCTCCAAGTTCGAAGCCTTCAAGGCGGCGATGGAGAACGACAAGCAGCTCGGTCTCGAGGCGCTGTCGGAGCCGAAATACTGGGAGAAGCAGTCGGAGGGCACGAGCATTTTCATCAACGCGCTCGTGATCCTGATTTCCTTCTTCTTCGGCTTCGGCGCGATCATCGGCGCCGTCATCACCATGCACGCCGCGGTCGCGCAGCGTCAGCGCGAGATCGGCACGCTGCGGGCGCTCGGCTTCTCCCGCTTCTCGATCCTGCTCTCCTTCTTGATCGAGTCGACCCTGCTCGCGATCGGCGGCGGGCTCGTCGGGCTCGTCGCCGCGCTCGGCATGACCTTCGTCAAGGTCTCGATGATGAACTTCGCGACCTGGCAGGAGGTCACCTTCACGTTCGATCCGAACCCAGGTGTCTTGATCGGATCGCTCGTCGCCGGCGCGTTCATGGGCGTGGTCGGCGGCTTCTTCCCGGCGCTGCGCGCCGCCCGCGTGTCCCCGCTCGAAGCGCTCCGCGCGTAAGCTCACTGGTGGCTACGGTTGCGGGCAGTCGCCGGACGGCTGCCCGCAGAGGCCGCCCGTGAACAGCAAGAGCTGCTCGTCCAAGATCAGCTCTTTTTCACCGGCGATCGCTCCGTCGAGCAAGAACGCGAACTCGCCGCCGAAGCAGGTCCGCTCGGAGGCCGTGCTCTCGCACGAGAGCCCCTGATGGTCGAAGCCGAACGGGGTCTCCCCCGCGGCCTCGAAGATCCCGGCGGGATCCGCCCCCGTGTAGCCGGCGCAGCCGCCGAACGCGGCCTGAAAAGTGTCCACGACGAACCAGCCGTCGACGAGGCTCGCGCCGACGCTGAGCGCGCAACCCTCGTCCGCGCCGAGCAAGGTCACCGAGAGCCCTTTCAAGCAGCCGCCAGCTCCGAGCGTGACCGAGCTCGCGCCCACTTGTTCGAACTCGAACGTTCCTACCGACGTCGTCAGGACCTTCGTCACGGGTTCGAGGTACGACGCATTTTCGAGCGCGGCCGAGCACTCTGCCAGGTGCAGGGTCTCGTGGGCGGCGGCGCCTCGACAGGTACGCCCCCCCTCGTCATTCGGTAGGCACGAGCCGTCGCAGCAGCCTTCGAGGCCGTTCGCGATCAAGTAGTCGCGGCTACAGTCCTCCCCAACGCTCGCGCAGAGCGGCGCGGGAGCTCCCTCGGGGTTCGGAGGGCATTGCTCGACGAGCACGACGTGAGGCCGCTTTGCTCTTTCGTCCTCACAGAGCAATTCGGAGGGAGAGCAGTCGCAACGAGCCATTGGGCCGTCCTCCGGCTGGAGGTCGAGCAAACAGCAGTCGTCGTACGAGCACGCCGGGGGAGGTGCCTTCGGCGCCGCGCCCGGAGCGCGCATCGACCCGACGCAGTCGCAGCCCAACGACGCCTGGTCGAAGCACTCCCAGTCGAGCTCGTCCGCGTTCACCTCTCGCTTCGTCTGCCCGCAGCTCGTCACGGCCAGGATGCCGCACGCCGACGTGAAAACCCACACCGCAATGTGGCCACCACAGCTCCTCACGACTTCGAGTCGTAGTTCTGTCGCCCGCGGCGGGTCAATCGCTACCGTGGAACAGCGCTGAATCCTGCCGGGCGCGGCAATCTGTCGCGCCCGCTTGCAAGGGCCGCGCGCGCGCCCTAAGGCTCCATCGAGGACACCGTGCACGATCTGCTCGCGGCTCGCGTTCAGATGGCCGTATCGCTCGGGTTTCACATCATCTTCGCGGTGGTGGGAATGGCCATGCCGCTCTTGATGGTGCTCGCCGAGTGGCGGCACGTGAAGACGGGCGACCCGGTCTGGCTCGATCTCGCGCGCCGCTGGGCGAAAGGCACCGCGATCTTCTTCGCGGTGGGGGCTGTCTCCGGCACCGCGCTCTCCTTCGAGCTCGGGCTCTTGTGGCCGAAGTTCATGGAGTACGCCGGACCCGTCATCGGCATGCCCTTCAGCCTGGAAGGGTTTGCGTTCTTCCTCGAGGGGATCTTCCTCGGCATCTACCTCTACGGTTGGGACAAGGTCTCGCGTCGCGCGCACCTCTTCGCGGGCGCGGCGGTCGCGGTGTCGGGCCTCGCGGGCGGCGTCTTCGTCGTCGCCGTCAACGCCTGGATGAACGGGCCGAGCGGGTTCACGTTGAAGGACGGGCAGATCGTCGAGATCGACTTCGTACGCGCCTTCTTCAGCCCCTCATTCTTCACTCAGGCGCTGCACATGTCGCTCGCCGCCTACGTCAGCGTGGCGCTACTGGTGCTCGCGGTTCACGCTGCCCGCCTGACGAAGGATCCACGCAACGCCTTTCACCGGCGCGCGGCGGCGCTCTGCCTCTGGGTGCTCACCATCACCGTCCCGCTCCAGCTCCTGAGCGGTGACCTCTCGGCCAAGCACATCGCCGAGCACCAGCCGCTCAAGCTCGCGGCCGCGGAAGGCTTCTTCGAGACCCAGCGCGGAGCGCCCATCGCGCTCGGTGGGATCCCGAACCTCGAAACGCGCGAGCTCGAAGGCGCGCTCCACATCCCTTACGGCCTGAGCTTCCTCGCCACCGGCGACCCGAACGGCCTCGTCCGGGGCTTGAACGACTTTCCGCGGGAGCTCTGGCCGCCCGTCACCGTCGTGCACGTCTCATTTCAAGTCATGGTCGCGTGCGGCGTCGCCATGTTCGCGCTCGTGGCCAGGTCACACTACCTCCGCCAGCGCAAGAAGGACCCCGTCACGGAG
>JAEZYO010000963.1 GCA_023419055.1 Pseudomonadota bacterium
TGAGCGCCGTGAGCGGCACGTCGTCGCCGTCGAGCCCACAGCGCCCGGAGAGCGCGATGGTGGCGGCGTCAGCGTCGTCTCGGAACGCGAGCAAGGTGCCGTCGACGTCGAGCTTGCGCCAGCTCTCCGGAGTCGGCCCGAAGCGGAAGGCGAGCTCGTCGTTACGGAACGTCACACCGTCGTATTGAGTTCCGGAGCACGCGGCGGCCGTGGCGCCGAGCAGGGCGATGAGTCGAAGGGCAAAGCGCATGACCGGGGCCAAACGTTTAGCAGACCCGCCGCCGGGCGGGCCAGCGGCACCCGGTCGTTCGAGGCCGAACGCCGAGGCGGCCCCCGCGCCGGATCGACTCGCCGGCGGGCGCTTTCGGCACTACGTTTCCCCCTCGAGCGATGCTCCCCATCGGTGACCGGAACCCGACACGAACCACGCCGTTCGTGAACTACGCGCTCCTCGCCCTCAACGTGGTCGCGTTCTTGTTCCAGTCGTGGCTCACGCTCGCGGGTGGTGAGGCCTGGGTCGTGCCGGGCTACGGGCTCGTCGCGTCGCGCTTCTTCGCGGACGTGCCGGGCGAGTTCTTCACGCTCTTCACCAGCATGTTCATGCACGGAGGTTGGGGGCACCTCGCGAGCAACCTGCTCTTTTTGCACGTGTTCGGCGACAACGTCGAGGACGCGGTCGGGCACGGGCGGTACCTCGCCTTCTACCTCCTCTGCGGCGTGGTCGCCGGGCTCGCTCAGGTCGCGACCAATCCGATCAGCACCATCCCGATGGTAGGAGCCTCCGGCGCGATCGCCGGCGTGCTCGGCGCGTACATGGTCCTCTACCCCCACGCGCCCGTGACGGTCGTGAACCCCGTGCCGCTGCTCTGGCTCTTCTTCGGGATCTTCATCGAGCTTCCCGCGTGGGCGATGGCGGGCGTCTGGTTCCTGCTCCAGCTCGTGAACGCGGTCTTCTCGCTGACCGAGTCACTCGGCCTCGGGAGTGATGGCGGCGTCGCGTTCTTCGCGCACGTGGGCGGGTTCGTGGCGGGGGTGCTCGCGGTAAAGCCGCTCTGTAGCGGCAGAAAACGCCCGGAAGAAGCGCGCTGGAGCGGGTGGAGACCGCCGGCTCGCCAGCGCCGCCCCGAGCCGCGGCCTCGCTTCGGCGACTATCGCTGAGCGTGCGGGTGACAGTCCGCCGTGGCGGGCGACTTTTCCTCATGATGCGAGGGGAGCGCGATCCGACTATGCTCCTCGTCGCCTGATGCCGAAGCTCCCCGCCCTGTACAACACCCTCACGCGTCAAACCGAAGAGCTCGTTCCGCTCGAGCCCGGCAAGGTGGGGATCTACTGTTGCGGACCCACCGTGTACGACGTGCCGCACGCCGGGCACGCGCGCGCGGCGCTCGCCCCCGACCTCCTCGTGCGCCGCCTGCGGGCCAAGGGCCTCGAGGTGAAGTACGTCCGCAACATCACCGACGTCGACGACAAGATCCTCGAGCGCGCGCAGAAGAACGGCGAGCCCCCGCTCGAGCTCTCGAAGCGCATGGCCGGCGTGTACTGCGAGCAGATGCGAACCGTCGGCTGCCTGGCTCCCGATCACGAGCCGCGCGTCAGCGATCACTTGCCGCAGATCTTCTCGCTCGTGCAAAAGCTCCTCGACCGCGGCGCCGCCTACGTCGTCGAGCTCGAGGGCGGGAAGAAGGACGTCTACTTCTCGGTCCCGAGCTTCCCGGGGTACGGCAAGCTCTCGCGCCGCAAGATCGAAGATCTTTTGGCAGGAGCGCGCGTCGCCACGAGCGAGATCAAGCGCGACCCGCACGATTTTGCGCTCTGGAAGGGCGCCGACGCCGAAGAGTGGGGTTGGGAGAGCCCGTGGGGTCGCGGCCGGCCGGGCTGGCACATCGAGTGCTCGGCGATGTGCGCGCACTACCTCGGGCAGCCGTTCGACGTGCACGCGGGCGGGATGGATCTCATCTTCCCTCATCACGAGAACGAGATCGCCCAGAGCGAGGCCGCCGAGCCCGAGCGCGGCGCGCTCGCGAAGATCTGGGTGCACAACGGCTTCGTCAGCGTCGACAAAGAGAAGATGAGCAAATCGCTCGGCAACTTCGTGACGGTGAGCGACGTCTTCGCGCGCAACGATCCGGAAGGCTTTCGCTGGTTCTTGCTCGCCGCGCACTATCGCGGTCCGATCCAGTTCGACACGGAGAAGCTCCCGGACGGGCGCGTCGTGTTCCCCGGCGTGGACGAGGCCGAGCGCCGGGTCGACTACCTGTTCGGCGCCGTCGCCCGCCTGCGCGACCTCCTCGCCGCCGAGATCACGGCGCCGGCGAAGCTCCCGCCCGAGCTCGCGAACTACCGCGACACGGCGCTCAAAGCCGCCGAAGCCGCGGAGACCGCGCTCGACGACGACCTCAACACGCCCGTCGCGCTCGCGAGCCTGGGCGAGCTCGCGCGCATCGGGAACGAGCTCGTCGATCTCGCGCACAAGCGCAAGAAGGACGCGAGCTTCGTGGGCGCGGTCAGCGTCGCCGCCCAGACCGTGCTGCTCCACCTCGAGAAGCTCGCCCGCGAGCTCGGCCTCGTGCAGACCACGCCCACCGAGTACTTCGCTCGTACTCGCGAGCGCCGCCTGCGCCTGCGTGCGCTCACGGCCGACGCGATCGAGGCGCGGCTCGCCGAGCGCACCGCCGCGCGCAAGAACAAGGACTTCGCGCGCGGCGACGCGATCCGCCTCGAGCTCGAGGGGCTCGGCATCACGATCAAGGACAGCCCGCTCGGCACCGAGTGGTCGATCACTCAATAGCGATGGTCCGTGTCCGAGCCGCGACGAAGGCCGATCTCGGCGTCATCGCGGGGATGCTCCGCGACTACATGCAGGAGACGTTCGGCGTTCCCTGGTACGGCTCGCCGGAAGCGTTGGCCGAAGATGGCTTGGGATCGAAGCTCCGGTTCGTGGTCGCCGAGACCTCCGGCGGAAAGCTCGCCGGCTTCGCGGCGTGGCAGAGCACGTACGACCTGCACCATTGCGTGAGCGGGGCCGAGGTCGCGGACCTGTACGTCGCGCCCGCGCAGCGAGGTCACGCCATTTCACTCCTGCTCCTCGTCGAGGTCGCCTCGCAGGCGCAGCAGCTCGGCGGCAAGTTCGTCAAGGGGCAGGCGATCACGAAGCCCGGCGTTCGCGAGCTCTATGATCGGGTGGCCATGTCCTTCCCGGGCGCGGACTGCATCGTGGGAGGCCGCGCCTTTCGTGCGTTGGCCGAGCTCTCGGGACGCCCCGCTCGCTTCGTCGTGAGGAACATGCCCGACCGAGCCTGGAACTACGAAGCGTAGGCGGGAGGAAGGCGCCCGGTGGCGTCAGCTCTCCATCAGCGCTTCACGCTTCTGAAAGCGCGAGACGAACTCGCTCATCGACACGATGCTGTCGAAGTGCGCGCGGTTGAACTCCACCTTCCCGAAGTCGACGCCGAACGACTCCTCCATGAAGCCGACGAGCTGGATGATCTCCAGGGAATCGAGCCGACCGCCCGTGGCGAGGGGTTCGGCGTCGTCGAAGGGAGTCGTGTCACCCTTCGATTCGAGTAGCTCGGCAACGAACGCGCGGAGTCGAGGTGTGTGGTTCATGCGATTGCCTTTCAGACAGGGGGGAAGAGGCTGACGAAGAAGCGGAAGCAGTCGCTCACGGTCGCGTCCAGCGGCGCGACGTTCAGGATCTGCAGCAGGCAATAGAAGAGCAGCACGCCCGACGTCGTCGCCACGCGCGACAGACGAGACACGCGCGTCGCCGCTCGGGGTTTGGACGACTGTGAGAGCCAGATGCCGAGCACGAGCACGAGCGCGTAGATGACGTACGTGTCACGAGCCGCGATCGAGCCCCAGAGGCCCGTGGTCACGATCCCGGCGGGATCCGCCAGCCAGTGAAAGATGAAGTTTCCTACGCCCGCGGCGGCGAAGGTGGCGAAGAACAGGCGGAGGCGTGGGTGCTTCTTGAACCAGCGCAGGTACGTGGGGAGGAAGAAGAAGTCGACCAGGAGCTCCTTGAAATAGAAGTAGTAGCGATTCCAAAAGTCGGCGATCGAGCGCGACTCGAGCGGGCGATGCGTATTGCGCAGCGCCTTGAAGCCTGCCACTCGCGCGCCCGCGACCGCCAGGTGACCGAAGATGCTGATGTCCAGCAGATCGACTCCCAGGTGGAGCACGAGCGAAGCCCAGTTCTGGCCGGCCGAGCGCGCCGCTCCGCCCTGCACGAGCACGAAGGCGTCGGGCAAGTTGGTCACGTGAAGGCCGAGACCCGAGAAGGTGAAGCTCGCCGGCAGCGGCAGCGCGACGTCGGACAGCCACGCCGACGGATAGGCCACCTTGCCCGTGGTCAAGAGCACCAGCGCCGTGCGGAGCACCGCGAGCATCAACGCCCACGTCACGAGCTTGAGCCCCTTGAGCTGCCAGATCGCAGCCTCCTCGCGCGTGCGCACCTCGAGCTTGTCGAGCTCTGCCCCGGCCTTGGGGAACGGCACGCTCGTGCCGCCCCAGAAAGGTCGCCACGCGCTCGCGTCCTTGAGCAACGGGGTTCCGTGCCGGGCGGCGTGATCTTTCAGGCTGTACGCCGCGTACCACAGGTACGTGCTCGCCCCCGCAACCACGGCCCACGCGGCCAGGCGGAAGACACCCTCGAGCGGCAGCAGCGCGAGCAGCACGAACAAACCGGCGTTCAGGCCGAGCACCGTCGCGATCGGACGGCGCAGCAACCAAGCCGAGAACCAGGTCTTGGCGAGCTGCACGTAGCCGATGGTCAGCGCTAGCGCCAAGACCAGCATCGCCGGCTTGAAGGCGGCGTGATCCGCCAGCGCGCCGAGGCCCTCCTGCTTTCCCACCGCGTGGAGCAGCTTGTCGATGCGGTGAGTGACGACGACCATGCCGAGCGAGGCGAGGGCCACCATGAGCCGCCGCCGAGCGGGGAAGAAGAGCACCAGCGCGACACCCACGGCAGCCGCCGGTTTGGCCAGCAGAGACGCGAGCGCGCCGAACGCGACGACGAGGATTGCACGTCCCGCCCTGGTCTGAACGAAGCGCAAAAGGCGCGCGTCGTTCTCGAGCGCCGGGAGCAAGCGGAAGGCGTTGCTGGGCGCGACGGCTCGCCGCGCGCCGAGCGGCGCGGCGACGTCAGTTTGCTGCACCGGGCTTCTCCTGCTCGAGCCATCGAGAGAGCGCCTTCCGATCCAGCTTGCCGTTCGGGGCTGCGGGCAGCGAAGGCAGCGCCACCAGGCGCTTGGGCACCATGTACGCGGGCACCCGCCCAGCCATGGCCTCACGCACCTGCGCGGCGGTCCATCGACCCTCCACCAAGAACGCTACGAGCCCTTGAGCTACCCCGTCGCTGATCGGCCACGGCACCGCTACCGCCTGACCGCCGCTCACCTCGCGCAGGTGCGTCTCGATCTCCTCCAGCTCGACGCGGTGGCCCAACACCTTCACCTGATGGTCGAGCCGACCCAGGTGGTGAAAGTGCCCGTCCTCGTCTTCGAGCGCGAGGTCGCCGGTGAGGTACCAGCGCTCTCTGCCGTGCACCGGGTGAACCAGGGTCGGAAAGCGTTGCGCGGTGAGCTCCTCGCTGTCGTAGCCGAGCGCGAGCTGCGCGCCCGCGAGCGCGAGCTCTCCCTTTTCGCCGCGCGGCAGAAAGCGGCCGTCGGCGTCGACGATGCCGAGCCGCGTGCCGGGGAAAGCTTCCCCGATCGAGACGATCGCGCGACTCTGCGTCACGCGCATCGGTGCCCCCGAGCGCACCCACTCGCCCGCGCACGAGACGGTCGCCTCGGTCGGCCCGTACTGGTTGTCGATCTTGCACGCAGGCGCCGCGCCGAGCAGCGCCTCCACGCTGCTCACGGGCAACGGCTCGCCGCAGAACATCGCGGCGCGGAGGTGCGGGAAGGCGGTCGGCGTGAGCTGGCGGGTGCGCGCCATGAACGCGAGCACCGAGGGCACCGAAGACCAGACGGTGAGCTTCTCTTCCTTGATGAAGGCAGCGGGCGCCATGCGCTCCTTCTCGGGCACCACGTGGAGGGCCGCGCCGGATCCCAAGGTATGGAAGATGTCGAAGTTCGAGAGATCGAAGTAGAGCTCGTAGAACTGGGAGACGCGGTCCTCGGGAGAGAGCGGGAAGCGCTCGCGCATGCACGCGAGGAAGTGCTGCAGCGCGCCCACGGGCACCCGCACCGCCTTCGGCTTGCCCGTCGTACCCGAAGTGAACATGGAGTAGGCGACGGAGCTCGCCGACACCGCCCTCGGTTCGGCGAGCGGCTCGAGCGCCTCGAGCTCGGAGAGGTTCTCCGGAGAGAGCACCGCGAGGACGCCAGCCTCGGCGAAGCGCGGATCCACTTCGCGGTCGGCGATCAAGAGGCGCACGTTGCCTCGCTGAACCATCTCGAGCTGCCGCTCGATCGGTAGATCGACGCCGAGCGGCACCCAAGGTCGCCCGGCGATGCACGCGCCCAGCACGCCTGCGTACGCGGTGGCGCTGCGCTGCGCGAAGATTCCCACGTGGCCTTCGTCGGAGCTCGAGCGAACCAGCCACGAAGCGATGCGCCCCGCGAAGCGCGCGAGCTCCCTGTAGCTCTGCGACTGACCGCCGATGCGGAGCGCCACGCGCTGTGGATTGGCTCGCGCGCGCGACAAGAACGGCAACGCCAGATTGCTGGTGTTCATGTCGCGAAACGAAGCGAGATCCGTGCCCGAAGGGCGTGCAATCCCGCGCACCTCGGCGCGCGCTCCGCGCGATCTCTCACCCGGCGATCCGATTTCGGTTCGCGGCTCGCGAGCATCACTTCTGAGGTTTAGAGCGCACGCACCGGGTCTTTCGTTTCGCTCACTACAGAGGAGAAACAAAGTTCCAGAAGAACTCGTGGTCGCTCTCCACTGACGGCGACGGAACCCGTGATCCGACATCGCCCCGGCCGCTCGAGTCGACGGTCGAAAAAGAGGAATCGATGAAGATGCTGACGAAGCGCCTCCCCTGGTACGTCCTGATGTTGCTTGGCTGTAGCGCGAGCCCCGACGGCGGAGGCGCCGACGCCCCGCCTGGATCCACCTCGTCCGCGGGAGGCACGGCGGGAGCCGTCACCGGCGGCGCCGGCGGCGCGGTCGCGGGCGCAGGCGGAGCTCTGGGCGGCGCGAGCGCAGGGAGCGGCGGAAGCTCGGTCGCTGGCGCTGGCCCGACCGCGTGCGGAGCGCTGCCGGCGATCAGCCTCATGAACCCTGCCCCCGCCGCGCAGGTGAGCTCGGGCGCGGTGTCGCTCGAAGCGAACACGGCGAATGCGGCGCCCGTGTCCGGCATGGCGGTCACGTTCTATCTGAGGCCGAAGCACGACCCGGATTTCACGATCGCGATCATGCCCGACACTCAGAACTACGTCGTCGATCCCTGGAACCAGCAGCACTTCGACAAGCAGACGTCGTGGATCATGGAGAACCGCGTCCGGGACAACATCGTCGGAGTCATCCACAACGGTGACATCATCAACAAGCCGGAGGTGATGGAGCAGTGGGACTGGGCCGAGAAGGCGATGGAAACGCTCGAGCAGCCGCAGCCCGAATATCCGGCGGGTCTCCCGTACATCGTCGCCATCGGTAATCACGACCAGCAGCCCATGAGCGCCGTCGGGACCGCCGACGAGTTCAACCGGCGCTTCGGCGTCGCGCGCTTCGATGGGCGGCCCTACTACGGCGGGCACTTCGGGGAGCGCAACGACTACTCGTACATCAAGTTCAGCGCGGGTTCGCAGAAGTTCCTGGTCATCGCGCTCGAGAACGGGCCGGTCCCCGCCGACGCGCAGGCCTGGGCGCTCGAAGTCGTCCGAGCTCACCCCGACCATCGCGTGATCCTCGACGTCCACGAGCTCATCGACTCGAGCGGCGCCTGGTCCGGCCCGGGCGAGAGCATCTACACCTTGATGCGCGCGGAGAAGAACGTCGAGCTCATGACCTGCGGGCACCACCTGGGTGAGAGCCGGCGCTCGGACACGTTCGAGGGGCACACCATTCACACGCAGTTTGCCAACTGGCAGCACCTCGATCAGGGCGGGATGGGACGCATGCGTCTCTGGCACTTCTCGCCGAAGGACGGGACCCTGCTCGTCCGGACCTACTCGCCCTCGTTCGACGAGGAGTTCACGGCCGATTCCAGCCGGTTCACGCTGCCCTTCGACATGAGCACGGCGGCTCCGGAGTTCACCCCGGTCGCGGTCATGAACGACACCGCGGGCGCGGCGACCGCGACCACCGGCGCGCTCGATCCCGCCACCGAATACGAATGGTTCGTCGAGACGACGGACGCCTGCGGTCAGCGCGCGCAAAGCGAGGTCCGCTCATTCAGCACGCTGTGATGAAGCCCTTCTTGCGTTTCGTCTTCGCGGTCGCGTCTCTGCTCGGTGTGCTCGTCGCCTCGCATCCGGCGCGGGCACACGGCGCCGCCGTGAGCCGCTTCGTCGTATCGATCGGCGAGCGGGAGCTCGCGGTGCGCGCGAACCTGCACCTCGAGTCCGTGCTGGAGCTCGTGGAGGGCTCGCATGATCTGGCTCATACGGGCGAAGCTCCCGCCGCGCTCGAGCGGCACCGGGAGCGGATCCTGAGCTACCTGCGCGAGCACCTCGAGTTTCGATCGGGAGGATCGCTCTGCACGCCCCGTGAGCCCGAGGGCTACGGGATCGCGGAGGCGATGTTGTACCTCAGGGTCGACCTCGCGTACGACTGCCCGAAGCCCACGACCGGGCTCTCGGTGACGTCGACGCTCTTCGCGGAGACGGACGAACCGCACTACATCGAGGGCGAGTTTCACGCCGGCGGGGTGCGTCGCGTGTACCCGCTCACGAAGGTTCGCTCGAGCGTTTCGATCGACCCGAGCACGTTTCACGACAAGCCGTACCGCGGACAGTACATCCCGGTTCTCGGCCGCCGCGTGGAGGCCGCGCGAGCGCCTGTCGGAAGCACTCCGGCGCAGGGTGACGCGGCGCTCGAAAAGCACGAGCACGCGCCGTCGGCGCTGCCCGTCGGGCGATCGGATCACGGACACGCATCGAATCGTCACGGCGCCGAGCCTGCGCGGTTCATCACTCACGCGGGTTGGTACGGAGCTCTGCTGGCGCTGGTGATTCTGGTGTGGCATGTGGAGCGGACTCTGCGCAGCGCTCGTTCCGAGCGGAGAGCGCGGGAGCAGAGAGAAGGTCGCCGGGACGAGAGCACGGCGACGCCCGCAACACGCGATGATTCAAACCAGGCGGTCTCAAGCTGATCACCGACCTCGAGAGCAGGAGCCGGCGCGCGCCGTCGGCTTCTCGGCGTCTCCGCGCGCCGGAGTAGAATCGTTCCGGGACGTCTTCAGGAGCCACGCGCGCTTCGTGGAGCGCGCGCTGAAGACGCTCGGGGTCATGGACGCCGACGTGGACGACGTCTGCCAGGACGTGTTCCTGGTGGTGCACCGCCGGCTCGCCGAGTTCGAGGGACGCTCCACGCTGCAGACCTGGCTTTACGCGATCTGCGTGCGCGTCGCGGCCGACTACCGCAAGAGCGCTCACGTCACGCGCCTCCGGACTCGCGAGGCGCTGACGGAGCTGCCCGCGCCCTGCGATCTCGGGCGCCCGGAGGCTCGCCTGCTCCTTTCTCCCGCGCTGGCCGCGCTCTCCGAAGACAAGCGCGACGTGCTCTTGCTGCACGACATCGAGGGCTTTTCCGTGCCGGAGGCGGCCGACATTCTGGGCTGTCCCGTCCAGACCGCCTACACGCGCCTGCAGTCCGCCCACCATCAGGTCGGGCGCTTCTTGCGTCGCGCGCAGCTCGGGACCACGACGGACGGGTGCGACCCGGGAGCGGCGACGAAGGAGCGCGCCTGCCCGGCGCTGCTCCGTCGCAAGCGCGCGCAGCACTAGCTCACTCGGCGCGCCGTTCAGTCGCCCGCGCGGACCACCTCGCCCGGCGGCACCTTGCGAAGCGCGCCGAACTCCCGATCGAAGTCGACCCACGGCACCGTGTGCGCCTTCACGTAGCGCTCGGTCGGCTCCCACGACGGATCGAGCAGGTTCAGCTTGGCGAGGTCAGGGTCCGAAAACTCCAGGCTCCCCAAGCCGGCGAGCGTGTAGAAAGCGTTGCGCGTGCTGACGGGGCGGCTCGCGTTCTGCTTGGCGTTGCTGATCTTCTCGGGGAACAGCGCGGCGTACTCGTCGGAGTACCAGAGCAGCATCGGGATCGGCAGGTCGTACTCGTTGTTGAAGTAGTGCCCGAAGATGCCGCGCGAGTCGTCCTCCAAGTTCTCGCCGTGGTCGGCGACGTAGAGGAGCGCCGCGGGGGTTTTCAGCCGCGCCAGCGTCTGGATCAGCTCCGCCAGCACGTAGTCCGTGTAGAGGATGCTGTTGTCGTACGTATTGACCAGGTGCTCGCGGCGGCTCATGCCGGGGCCCTCCGAGGGGAACACCTCCTTCGCCTCTGGGTAGCGGTCCGAGAACACGAAATGGCTGCCCTGAGTGTGAACGACCAAGAAGTGCTTGGAGTCGTCCGGCTGCGAGTCGAGCAGGTGCGTCAGCGTTCGTACGAGCACGCCGTCGTGACGTCGCTCCTCGAAGAAGTGCCGGTGCGCCTCACCCGAGTAACGGTTCACGGCGCCGGTCCAGTGATCCCTTTGCTGCGTCGACAGCCAGCTCGTGAGAAAGCCCACCTCGCGGTACGCGGAGATGATGGACCTCTCGGTCAAGAAC
>JAEZYO010001008.1 GCA_023419055.1 Pseudomonadota bacterium
TCTCCGCTCGCCGCGAGCGGCCGCCTTCGGCGGCATCGCGAGCCCGCCACAACCCCTCAGCTCACTCGCTCGGCTCCTCCGCTCCTCCTCCGCTCCGCGAGCGGCCGCCTTCGGCGGCATCGCGAGCCCGCCACAACCCCTCAGTCCTCGTGCCGCCAGGCACCGGAACCACGTCATCCCGAAGACGGCGCGTAGCGCCCGGACGCCGAAGGCGGCCCCGCGACGACAGCGAAGTCTTGGCTAGAACAGATCACGATCCGCCAACGAGACCGCAACCCAAGCGGAAGCCGGCGGAACCGGGCGCACGCTGCCTCTCAGAACGCGTAGCGACGCGAGGCGCCCGTGCGCAGCCGAGGCGCCAAACAAAACAAAAGGAGGAGCTCGCGGGAGCCTCCACGCCTCACTCGCCCTGAGGCTTATCCAACCCGAAACCCGTGTGCAGCGCGCGCACCGCGAGCTCCGTGTACTTCGCGGCGATGATGCACGAGATCTTGATCTCGCTCGTGCTGATGGCCTGAATGTTGATGCCCTCGGCGGCGAGGAGGCCGAACATCTTGGCGGCGACGCCCGCGTGCGAGCGCATGCCGAGGCCCACGATCGAGACCTTCACGATGTCCGGATCGTACTGGACGCTCGCGGCGTTGAACTCGGCGGCGCCCTGCTCGATGAAGTCCTTCACGCGCGGGAGGTCGGTCTTCGGCACCGTGAAGGTCACGTCCGTCGACTGGCTGCTCTCGCCCGACGGGCTCTGGATGATCATGTCGACCGAGACGTTCTTCTCGGCGAGGGAACCGAAGACCTTGGCGACCACGCCGGGGCGATCCTGGACGCCGACCAGCTGAACCTTCGCTTCCCCCTTGTCGTAGGCGACGCCGGCGACGACCACCGACTCGAGGCCCTCTTCACCGACGACCATGGTTCCGGGACGATCACTGAAGGACGTGCGCACGTGGACGGGTACTCCGTATTTCATCGCGACCTCAACCGAGCGGATCTGGAGCACCTTCGCGCCGAGCGAGGCAAGCTCCAGCATTTCTTCGTAACTGATGCGGTCGATCTTGCGAGCCGCGGGGCAGACGTTCGGGTCGGTCGTGTAGACGCCGTCCACGTCCGTGTAGATCTCGCAGACGTCGGCCTTGATGGCCGCGGCGATGGCGACGGCCGTCGTGTCCGAACCGCCGCGACCGAGCGTCGTGATGTTGCCGTCCGGGTCGACACCCTGGAAACCAGCCACCACCGCGACCTCACCGTTCTCCACCGTGGAGAGCAGCTTCTCGTTCTCGATGTTGAAGATGCGCGCCTTCGTGAACGCGCCGTCGGTCCGGATCCGCGCCTGATGGCCGAGCAGGCTCTTGGCCTTGCCGCCGAGCGCCTGAATGGTCATCGCCACGAGCGCGGCGCTCACTTGCTCTCCGGTGGAGGCGAGTGAATCCATCTCGCGCATGTCGGGCGTGGGCGAGATCTGGTGAGCGAGCCCGAGCAGGCGATTGGTCTCGCCCGCCATGGCACTGACGATCAGGACGACTTGGTTGCCCTCGCGCTGAGTGCGGAGCGCGCGCTCCGCGACGTTCTTCATGCGCTCGAGGTTCGCGACCGAGGTTCCGCCGAATTTCTGGACTACGAGAGCCAAGGGGCGCCTCCCGTACCCCCCAAAATGAGGGGTGTCAATGGCGGGGAATGTCGACCAGCGCCCGGGCGCAATGTTATAGGCGCCGAAGGGGCCCGTGACTCCACTCGGAAGTTACATCGTCCAAACGCTGGTGACGCTCACCGGGGTGGTGGCGCTCGCAGTCTTGATTCTTTACGCGGCGCGCCGTTTCGGGATGGGACGAGCAGGCGGTCCTCTCGAGCTCGTCGGTCGACTGCCGCTCGACGGACGGCGCACGGTCTATCTCGTCCGGGTGGGGCAGCGCGTCCTCGTACTCGGTGCCGGCGATCAGGCGCTGACGCCGCTCGCGGAGCTCTCCGTGGACGAGGTCGCCGGACTTCGAACCGGAGTCTCGGAGGTTTCGTTCCGCGACGCGCTCTCTCGGGTGCTCCGTCCCGGGCAGACCGTAACGAAGGCGCCGCCCCCTGGAAGCGACTCCGGTGAAACCTAGCTCCCTCCGTGCCCGCTCGGCCGGGCTCGTCGCCGGTCTCTCGGTGTTCCTCGCAGCGGGCCTGGCTCAGGCTCAACCCGCGCCGCTGCGGCCGGCGGCCGATCAGGCGTTTTCTCAGCCGATAGCGCTGATCTTGGCGCTCGGTGTGGCGAGCCTCTTGCCGTTCGCGTTCATGACGCTGACCGGTTTCGTGAAAATCTCGACCGTCCTCGCCATCGTGCGCGGTGCCATCGGCGCGCAAAACGTGCCGTCCAACACCCTCATCATGGCGCTCTCGGCAGCGCTCACGATCGTCGCCATGGCTCCGGTGGGGTCTCGTATCGCTGACCGGGCGGCCCCCTTCCTCGAACCCGGAGAGCGCGACGCCGCTGGGTGGGTGATAGGCCTCGTAGGGGCCACGCGCGAGCCGCTCCGGGACTTTCTGTCCGCCAACGGGAGCGAACGGGAAAAGAAGCGATTTTTCGAGCTGGCCCGGCTCTCCCGTCCTGAAGCGGAGCGGCAAGGGATCGGCGTCAGGGACTTCATGGTCGTGATCCCGGCCTTCATCGTGACCGAGTTGATGGAGGCGTTCGCGCTCGGCTTCGCGATCTACCTGCCGTTCTTGATCATCGATCTCGTGGTTTCGAACGTGCTCCTCGCGCTCGGGATGCAGATGATGAACCCGACGCAAGTAAGCCTGCCGTTCAAGCTGCTCTTGTTCGTCGCCATCGACGGCTGGGGTCTGCTCGCCCAGGCGCTCATCACCGGGTACCGCGTCGCGTAGGGCGGCTCGGGCCGCCACGGGCTCCTACCGGCCCGCGGCCCAAGGGATCCACCAAGCGACCTTGCGCCTCGGAAGACTCGCTCCGAGACGAGCAGATTCCGGGAATACTCTGCGTTTATCCCGGTTTGTGGGCCACGAGCAGGCACGTTGGTCGTCCTCGCGTGGGTAGGTTGACAGCGATCTTCCCCCCGCTAGGATGCCGCGGCCCTCGGCCCCGGCAGTGGTGGGCGAGGGCATTCGAAACTGCGGCGAAAACTTTTGAACGCCGCAAGCAAGTTGGAGGTCGGATGTCAACCGACGTCATGATTCAAGCGCGGGAACTCAGCAAACGATTCGGAGTGGTCCGCGCGCTCGACAAAGTAAACTTCGAGGTTCGTCGCGGCGAGGTGGTTGGTTTCTTGGGTCCCAACGGGGCGGGCAAGAGCACCACGATGCGCATCCTCACGTGCTTCATCGCGCCGACGACGGGTAGCGCCAAGGTGAACGGACACGACGTGTTCGACGCGTCGCTCGAGGTACGCCGCTCGATCGGCTACCTGCCGCAGCGCGCGCCGCTCTACACGGACATGACCGTGTGGGACTACCTGAAGTTCGCCGCGGAGATCCGCGGGCTGGACGACGGCACCTTCCGGAAGAGCCTGAAGAAGGTGGTGGAGGTGTGCGGCCTCGCCACGTCGCTCGGCAAGGAGATCGGCACGCTCTCCCACGGCTATCGCCAGCGCGTGGGCCTCGGGCAAGCGCTGATTCACGATCCGCCGATCCTCATCCTGGACGAGCCGACGAGCGATCTCGATCCGAACGAGAAGGCGGAGGTGCTCCGCTACATCAAGGAGATCGGGAAAGATCGCACGATCTTGCTCTCGACGCACAACCTGAACGAGGTCGAGGAGGCGTGTGAGCGCGCCATCATCGTCAGCAAGGGGCGCGTCGTCGCTGACGGCAACCTCGACGAAATCCGCGGCAAGACCGGGCGGGTTCGCTACACCGTCACGGTGGACGAGTCGGGCGCGAACCCCGACGCGCTGCAGGAAGCGCTGAAGACCGTCACCGGCATCCAGAGCGTGCGCCGGCTCTCGACCAGCGAGAAGGCCTACAAGTTCGAGCTCTCGGGCTCGCACGAAGGCGATCTCCGCGCCGAGATTTCGAAGCTCGTGACCAGCAAGGGCTGGACCTTGCTCGAGCTCCGTCGCGAAGCCCAGTCCCTCGACTCCGTCTTCCGCGACCTCACGCGCGGTGACGAGCGACTCGACCGCGGCGCTGGCTGGAAGAGCCGCCGCGACAACGAGGACGACGAAGACGAAGACGACGAAGACGAGGACGAGGACGAGGACGAGGACGACGATGATCGTCCCGCCGCCAAGAAGCGCGCCGTTGCGGGCGCGGCGGTCGCGGGCGGTGCAGCAGCGGCAGCAGCAGCCGCCGCCTCGGACGACGACGAAGAGGATGAAGACGAGGACGAGGACGAGGACGAGTCGGACGACGACGATGACGAAGAGGACGAAGACGACGACGAGTCGGACGACGACGATGACGAAGACGAAGACGAAACCGCGGAGCGAAAGGGCTGAACCATGAGTCCCATGCTCACGATCGCGAAGCGCGAATTCCGCTCCTACTTCGACTCACCGCTGGCCTACGTGGTCATCTGCGTGAGCTTCCTGGCGCTCGGCATCCTGTTCTTCACGATGGACGGCGGCTTCTGGCAGGTCGACCGGGCCAGCGTCGCGCGCGTGTTCGAGTACGCGCCGCTCGGGCTGAGCTTCCTCGTGATCCCGGTCGTCACGATGCGCCTCCTCGCCGAGGAGCGTCGCAGCGGCACGCTCGAGATGCTGATCACGCTGCCCGTCAAGGACAGCGACGTGGTGCTCGGTAAGTACCTCGGCGCGCTCGGCCTGGTGCTGGTCCTGGTCGTCGCGACGCTGATCTATCCGATCGCGATGTTCCTCTGGCCGTGGAACCTCGGGCCGCTCGACTTCTACCCGGTGTGGAGCGGGTACCTCGGCATGATCCTGTTTACCGCCGCGGCAGTCGCCGTGGGTCTCTTGGTGAGCGCCTTCGCCGAGAGCCAGGCCGTCGCCTTCTTCATCACGTTCGCGGTGCTCGGCGCGCTCTGGCTGCTCGACAACCTCGCGCAGTCGGACATCTTGCGCACGAGCCCCGTCGCGAGCGCGCTCCGCTACATCAGCTTCCAGACCCGGCTCACCGGCTTCTGGCGCGGGCTGATCGATACGCGTGACGTCGTGTTCTTTCTCTCCGTGACCGTCCTCTCTCTCATCGTGGCCTTCCGCGCGCTCGAGCGCAGGAAGTGGGCGTGATCCATGGCAACCGCTGAACAGAAGCGCAAAGCAGCTACCCAGACGGGCATCTACCTCCTGGTCATCGCCGCGATCGTGGTGGTCGCGAACCTGCTCGCGTCGAAGGCGTACAAGCGCCTCGATGTGACCAAGAACGAACGCTACACCCTGAGCCAGGGCAGCGGGCGCTTGGTGAGCAGCCTGAAGACCCCGATCCAGGTCGACGCCTACGTGAAGACCGGGCTCCCCCACCTCGACGCCTTCGTGCGCGATCTCCGAGACCTGCTGAAGCAGTACGAGATCGATGGCGGCGGGAAGTTCAAGTACACGATCATCGAGGCGAACACGGACGAGCTCCGCGAGCAGGCCAAGGAAGCCGGCCTGCAGGAGATGCCCTTCGTCGATCCGAGCCAGACCGGCGAAGATCAGGCCTCGATCGCGCAGGGCTACATGGGCCTCGTGTTCAAGTACGGCAGCGAGAAGGCGGTGATCCCGCAGCTCGCCCCCGGACAGAACGAGGGCCTCGAGTTCTGGATCACCAACAAGATCCGCGAGATCCGCGACAAGGCGGACGACGTGAAGCACAAGATCGGCGTCGTCACCAACAAGGACGAGTTCAAGCTCTCCGATCAGAACCTGGTGCCGAAGCAGGGCGGCCGTCAGCAGGGCTCGCCCAGCATGCTCAGCATCATGGAGCAGGCGTTCCCGTTCTATAAGGTCGAGGAGGTCGACCTGAAAGACGGCGCCGAGGCCATCAACAAGGACCTCGTCGGCCTCATCATCACGCAGCCGCGCAAGGACTACAGCGAGAAGGAGCTCCGTCGCATCGACGAGTTCTTGATGAACGGCGGTAAATCCCTCGTCGTCTACGCCTCCGCGGTCACGCTCAAGCCGAACGACGCGAGCATGAGCGCCGAGCTCAACACGCACGGCCTCGACAAGCTGCTCACGGGCTACGGCATCCAGATCAACAAGGACGCCGTGCTCGACTTCGGCGCGCAGTTCCGCATCGGCGTGCCGACGCAGGGCGGCGTGGCGTGGATCCGTCACCCCGGCATCGCGCACGTGATCAACGACCCGCGCCTCGACGACAGCGAGAAGGCGCTCGACACCAGCTTCCCGGCCTTCTTCCGCATGGACGAGGTCATCATGCCGTTCCCGTCGAGCTTGAAGCTCCTCCGCGACAAGCAGCCGGCGGACGTGAAGCTCGAGGCGGTCGCGCGCACCACGCCGGACACCAGCGTGGACAAGAGCGACACGGTCGACATGAAGCTCCGCGAGGAGTGGAAGCAGAAGCCGCCGCAAGAGCAGCGCGTGGTCGCCGCTTACGCCCAAGGCAAGCTGAAGAGCGCGTTCGCCGGTTCGCCCGACGATGCCATCAAGCCCGCCGAGCGCGCCCCGAGCGAGTCGCGCGTGCTCGTGGTCTCGTCCAGCCTCTTCCTCTCGAACCCGTTCGCGTACGCGGGCAACGGCCCCGACCTCGGCGGCCAGTTCCAGATGTTCGGCGGCGTCGGTGGCGACCCGACGCTGCAGATGATCGCGCAGCCGTACACCAAGTACCTCACCAGCACGATCCTCTCTTTCAAGAACACCCTGGACTGGATGGCGGGCGACAGCGACCTCATCGCCGCGAGCGCGAAGCTCATCGGCGAGCCCAACCTCACCTACACCAGCGTCGCCAAGCCCAAGATCAAGGACGCGGCCGACGAGGCGGAGCTCAAGCGCAAGGACGAGGAATATCGCACCGCGCGCAAGAACCTCCAGAACAAGGTCCAGTGGACGCTCGTCCTCGGCATGCCGATCGCTTTCGGCGCGTTCGGCCTCTTCCGCTGGCGACGTCGCGAGACGAACCGGGACCGCTTCAAGATCTGAGCGGCCCCAGAACCCCGAGCTTTTTCACTACCAGGCACAGTCATGAGTACCGACAAGAAGCTCTACGCGGCCATCGCCGTGCTCGCCGTCCTCGGCGGAGCGCTCTTTCTGACCAACAAGAAAGAGAAAGAAGACCACGCCGCGCACACCGTCGCAGGGCAGCAGGCCGAGCTGCCCAAGCTCGCCATCACGGACGAGCAGACCAAGGGGATCGACAAGATCGTGATCTCGAAGCCCGCCGACGGTGACGGCGGCGCGGCGAGCGAGGTCGTCCTGGTCAAGGAGGGCGAGGACTGGAAGATGAAGGCCCCGGTCGAGGCCGCCGCCAACCAGGCCAACGTCAAGTCCCTGCTCGACAACCTGAAGGCCCTCAAGCCGGGCGAGATGATCGACTCGAGCAAGAGCAGCTATGACAAGTACAAGGTGTCGGACGACAAGGCCCTCCACGCTGTCTTCACCAAGGGCGACACCGTGATCCTCGACGCCTACTTCGGCGAGAGCGGCGGCCGCGGTCAGATGACGCGCCTCGCCGGCAAGGAAGGCGTGTTCGCGATGAAGGGGTACTCGAGCTACCTCTACAGCCGCGACGTGAAGGGCTTCCGCGACCTCACGATCTTCAAATTCGAAGACACGGCGGTCACGGGTGCCACGATCGACAACGAGCACGGCTCGTTCACCTTCACGAAAGACGGCGACAAGTGGCTCGCCAAGCACAAGGCACCCAAGGCGGCGGCAGCGAAGGAGCTCGACAAGTTCGACGACGCGAAGCTCAAGGACATGCTTCGGGCCTACAAGGGCCTGAACGCGGACGGCTTCGCGGAGAAGGGCAAGACGGCCGCCGATCTCGGCCTCGACAAGCCCGTCGCGACGGTCACCTTCACGCTCAACGACGGCGCGAAGCGTGAGGTGAAGGTCGGAGCAAACGCGGAAGGATCGAGCCGCTGGGTGCAGGCCACCGGGCACGAGGAGCTCCTCAGCATCAGCTCCTGGGCGGCGGACTGGGCCACGGCCGAGCCGAAGAAGTTCCAGAAGACCGAAGAGAAGAAGGACGGCGACAAGGCCGAAGGCGCGTCCGAAAAGAAGGACGAGAAGAAGAAGAAGGCGCCGGCGGCTCCGGCGCCGGCAGCTCCTGCCGACCCGCACGCGGATCACGGGCACTGAGCGCGCCTCTCGAGCGCCTCGAAACGAGATTCCGCCCGCCTCGGGACACCGAGCGCGGGCGGAGTCGCATTTTGATCACCCATCGGGGTGTTGACGTCCACCGTTGCCGACTCGAAGACTCGGGGAATGCGAGGCCGACTACTGTGTGCGGGGTTCAGCTGCGCGCTCTCGCTCGTCTCGCCGCACGCCCTCGCCGAGCCGTCCCCGAAGGGCTCGCCCCGCACGACGGACGAGCTCGTCCAGCTCTACGTCGCCGAGGCCGCCTACGCGGGCCTCACCGGGCTCATGGTGCACGACTTGGCGGGCGAAGGTTCGGTGCCGAGCTTCGTGCTGCCGAGCGTGGGCGTCGCGGCGCTCGCGATCGGCGGCACTGCTCAGGCGGATAGCGAAGGCGGGCTCAGCCTGGGACAACCTCAGGCGATCGCGACCGACGCTTGGATCGGCGCGGCCATCGGCGGCGCCTGGGTCTGGCACTTCGACGCCAAGTCTGCCGAAGGCGAAGGTTGGTCACGCGGCGCGCAGACCGGCGTCATCTGGGCGGGTGCGACGGCCGGCGCGCTGATCGGAGCGATCCGCTACGAGCTCCGGCCCACCCCTCCGGGTCAAGCTGCCCTGACCGGCAGCTTCGCGCTCTGGATGGGCGCCGGAAGTGCTCTTTTCGCAGGAGCGCTGGAAGCCGATCCCGAGAAGCGGGACGACCGCACGAGCTTCGGCGCGGCGCTCGGTCTGGAGATCGGGATCGTCGCGGGCTCCTACGTCGTTCGAACCTTGAAGTTGAACCCTTCGATCGGGTTCGTCCGGATGTTGGACGCGGGGGCCCTCCTCGGTACGACCCTGGCGGGTGGCACGTACCTGCTCGCGGCGGACGCGGAGCTCGATGACCGCGCCACGCTCGGGGTCGCCTTCGGAGGGCTCATCGCCGGGATGGCGGCGGCCGAGCTCCTGGCGCCTCGCCTCGGCTTCGCGAAGCACCTGTCCTTCACGCTGGCCCCTGATTTCACCCTCGCTCCAGGCGCGGCCGGGCTCCGCGCCCAAGGCGCGTTCTGACCGGGTCGAACGCCTTGCCGCTCACCGGGCTCGGGTGTAGCCATCGGGCCATGTGGTGGCAGCGTGGTGGTGCAGTGTTCTCACTCCCCAGACGAGGGTGGTGGGAGAGATACGGCGTACCTGCTTCGACGATGCTCTGCGTCCTCGAGCTCGCCGGCTGCGTCCCTTCGAAGGAATCCTTGAGCGCCGGCCAGATCGGCTGCGTTCCTTCGGAGATCACGATCAGCGACGAAGCCTCGGACCCCGGCTTCGTCCAGTCCACCCAGACCTGGATCGCAGAATGCCACGGCAAGCGATTCATCTGCTCCAAGACGACGACCAATTCGTCGAACTACGTTCCGAGCTCGTCCGGCGGCAGCAGCAGTTCGGGCTGGTTGCACACCACCACGGATTCCGACGTCGCCTGTCGAGAGGCGCTGTCCGATCCGAGCGCGACCGCCACGGCTCCGTCGCCTACTCCGGCGCCCGATTCGCGCGTCGCCGCTCAGACCCCGGCGGCCCCCGCCCCATCGACCGCCAAAGCAGAGCCACCGATCGGCGCTGGCGGCTTCGAATTTGCGTTCGACGCGTCCGGCGCTCGCAAAGCCTGCGAGCTTGCCGGCAAGCAATGGCGAGACGAAGGCGGTGTTCACACTTGCTCGGGGCTCGCGCGAGACGCGGGCTCCCCAGCGACCGCGGCGTTCGAGTTCTGCGGCGCCTCGACGTGCTCGATCGAGCTGCGCTTCGAGAGCCCGGAAAAATGGCTTTCGCTGGTCACGGGGCTTCGCGGCAAGCTCAGCGAGAAATACGGAGCGCCAGAGAGCACGAGCTCGCTCCCCGCTGTCTGCAACGCAGAGCCGGAGTTCACTCGGTGCTTCAGGGACCAGGGGCAGCAGTTGCAGTACTGGTGGGGCTGGAGCTCGGGCCAACGTATCGAGCTTCGCATCGGCGGGGCAGACAGCTCGCAGGCGCCCGGAATCCGGTTGATCTACCGGAAAACTCCCGAAACTAGCGCGGTCGACGCTTCCGTCCTCTGAGCGACGGCTACTCCCTCGCTCGCCCCGCCTTGGTGCTATGGTCGCGCGCCCATGCGCGTCTCTTACAACTGGATCCGTGAGCTCCTCCCGACCCTGAAGGCTGACCCGAGCGAGGTCGCGCTCCGCCTCTCGGCAGCCGGTCTCGCGGTGGACGGTGTGCGTCGCTATGGCGAAGCGCTCACCGAGGTCACGGTCGTCGCGGTCGTGGCGACGGAGCCGCACCCGAACCGCGCGAACCTGAAGCTCGTCACCGTCGACAAGGGCGGCGCGCAGCAGAAGCTCGTGTGCGGCGCGAGCAACGTGCCGGGCCCGGGTGGGCTCGTCGTGCTGGCCGGCGTCGGAGCCAAGCTCCCTTGCTTCCCCGAGCCGCTCGCCGGTCGCGAAATCGGAGGCGTGCTCTCGGAGGGGATGCTCTGCAGCACGAGCGAGCTCGGCCTGACCGAGGACTCGGACGGGATCCTGATCTTGCCCGCAGGCAGCGCCAAGCCGGGTCAGAAGCTTTCGGACGTGCTGCCGAGCGCGGTCGACACCATCTACGAGCTCGACGTCACTCCGAATCGGCCCGACGCGCTCGGCCACGTCGGGGTCGCGCGCGAGCTCGCCGCGCTCTACGGCTTGCCGTTCGCGCTGCCGCGCCCGAAGCCTCCGGCGCAGTCGAACCCGGAGCCGCTCGCGAGCTTCGTGAGCGTCGAGAATCAGGACACCGAGCGCTGCCCTCACTACGGCGCGGGCGTCGTCACGGACGTGACGATCGCTCCCTCGCCGCTCGCGCTCGCGTTCCGGCTGGAGAGCCTCGGCGTGCGCGCGATCTCGAACGTGGTCGACGTCACGAACCTCCTCCTGCTGCTCTATGGGCAGCCGCTCCACGCCTTCGATCTGGCGCACGTGCGCGGGAAGAAGATCGTCGTCCGTCGCGCCAGGGCGGGCGAGCCGTTCACCACGCTCGACGGCGTCGCGCGCAAGCTCGACGCAGACGACCTCGTGATCTGCGACGCGGAAGGGCCCTCGGCGCTCGCCGGCGTGATGGGCGGGCAGGACAGCGAGATCAAGGACACCACACGCGCGGTCCTGCTCGAGTGCGCGTACTTCACCCCACGGGGTGTGCGCCGCACCGCGCGCCGGCACGGCATGCACACCGAGTCGAGCCACCGCTTCGAGCGCGGCGTCGACTGGGCCAACGTCGCGCACGTGCTCGAGCACGCGAAGTCGCTCCTCTCGGAGCTCGCCTCCGGCAAGGTGGTGAGCGGCGCGCTCCACGAGAAGGGCAAGCTCCCGGAGCTTCCGAGCATTCCCCTCCGCTCCGAGCGCCTCGACGCGCTGCTGGGCGTGGCCGTGC
This sequence comes from Pseudomonadota bacterium, assembly GCA_023419055.1. The sequence continues at coordinate 11,589 of JAEZYO010001008.1, forward strand.
CGTTCGCCGAGGCCGAAGCGATCCTCGCCCGGCTCGGCTTCGAGATCGTCGAGAAGAGCGGCGCCGGAGCCGACGCGCGCCTGCTCGCGCGCGGTCCCTCGTTCCGCCCCGACGTCTCACGCGAAGAGGATCTGATCGAAGAGGTGGGGCGCGTGCGCGGCCTCGACCTCATCCCGACCGTCTTGCCCGCGATTCGCCCGCAGGCGCCCCGACAGACCGGCAAGCTCGAGCGCGAGATCGCAAACCAGGCGGTCTCCCTCGGCCTGAGCGAGGCGCTCACCTATGCGTTCGTGAACCCGCGCGATCTCGAGCGCCTCGGCGCGCCGGCGCCCGTGGTCAAGCTCACGAACCCGCTCACCGAGGAGCGCAGCGTGATGCGCACGAGCCTGCTCCCCGGTCTGGTGGAGGCGCTCGCTCGAGCCCGGCGTCGCGGGGAAGATCGCGTGCGCCTGTTCTCGGTCGGCTCCTTGTTCTTGAACCCGGTCGACGAGGAGCGGGGCGGAGTGCGTCCGCGTCAGAAGGACGACGTGGGCGCGCTGCCGCACGAGCCGTCGTGGTTCGCCGCGATCCTCGCGGGGCCTCGGCCGGACTACCTCGCCCTGAAATCCGAGGAACACGACGTCTTCGACGCGAAGGCGATCGCGACGGAGCTGGTCGAGCGCGTGACCAACCAGCGTGTGACGGTGCGCTTCGTCGGCGCGGACGGCAATCTCCCTCACCTTCACCCGCGCGGCGCCACGCTGCTCATGGTCGGGGAGCGCGTGGTGGGGCGCTTCGGTCCGCTCCATCCGGACGTCGTCGCGGCCTTCGATCTCGGTGACGGCGCCGTCGTGATCGAGCTCGACCTCGAGTCGGTCTCCGAGCTCGGCGCAAAAGTCCCGCGCTACGAGCCCATCCCGCGCGTCCCCGCCGTGACGCGCGACCTCTCGCTCGTCGTGGAAGAACGCGTGCTCGCGGGCAGCGTCGAGCGCTTGCTGCTCGAGGCGGGCGGGGAGCTCTGCGAGTCGATCCAGGTCGTCGCCGATTTCCGCGGCGGATCAGTGCCGGCGGGCCATCGCTCTCTCACCTTCCGCGTCGTGTATCGCGACCCCAAGGCGCGGAGCGCGCCGGACTCGGCGCGCACGCTGACCGATCAAGAAGTGGATCAGGTCGTGAGCAAGATGCTCGAGAGCGCGAAGAGCGGGCTCGGCGCGACGCTGCGCTGAGTCGAGGCGAAGCGCGACGGTGCGGCGGCGCCTGGGGAATAACCACCAGTTTTCTGCGAAGATCACGCTGCTAAACTGATGCGTGCCCTCGCTCCGTCGCTCCCTCACGCTGGCGTCGCTGCTCGCGATTCCGAGCGGAACATTCGGCTGCGGCCCCTCCGACGCGCCGAGCAGTAAGGCTCCCGATCCGGGTCCGAGAGACATCGATTCGGACGGCTCCCCCGGCGGGTACGAGCTCGGCGGTGAGGTCGACGGGGACTCGAGCAGCAGCGATCGGGGCGAGGCTGGCTCTTGCGATCCGAAATCGATCCTCTTGAAAGCCGTGGTGCGCGACTTCAACGCCCAAGGCGATCCGAACGGGCACCCCGATTTCGAGGCGTTCGGCGGCGGGACCGCCTCGCTGGGGCTCGTCGAGCAAGACCTCGGCCCCGATCGAAAGCCCGTCTACACGGGGCTCTGCTCCGAACCCGGCATGACCGAGAGCTGCCCGAACGACCAGCAGATGACCGACGAGGAGAGCTTCGATCAGTGGTACCGGGACACGCCCGGCGTGAACCTCGCCTACGAGGTCGTCCTGTCGCTCGACCCCACCCCCGAGGGCCTGCGCTTCGAGAGCGCGGAGTTCTTCCCGGTGGACGGCGCGGGCTTTGGCGATCAAGGGCGCGGCCGCAACTATCACTTCACCACCGAAGTGCACACCGAGTTCGAGTACCAGGGCGGCGAGGTCTTCACCTTCATGGGTGATGACGACGTCTGGATCTTCGTCAACGGCAAGCTCGCGGTCGACCTCGGAGGCTTGCACGGCGAGCTCTCGGGCACGGTCGATCTCGACGCGAGCGCGGAGGCGCTCGCGCTAGAAAAGGGGCGATCCTATCCCTTCGATCTCTTCCACGCCGAGCGACACACGCTCGAATCGCGTTTCCGCATGGACACGAACTTCCATTTCACGCAGTGCGGCACGCGGGTGCAGGACTGATGCGGAAACCAGGTTCGTGTTACTGAGAGGGCGTGAACGCACGATCCATGAGCGCCCTCGTTTTCGGCGCGCTGCTGCTGTCGGCGTGCGAGCGTAAGGCGCCCGGCCCCGCCGAGTGCCAGGCGTTCGGCGAGATCGTGATGACGCTCACCGAGGAGGCGCGGACCCCTCCGGCGCTCCAGGAAGCCAAGCTCGGCGAGCACGTGAGGAGCTGTTTGACCACACCGTACGACGATGAGCTCATCGCGTGCGTCGCGGAAACTCGCCGTTTTCGGCGCTGCCACCGCGCCTTCACGATCAGGAAGGAGCTCGAGCGGTAGGGCATTCTCGATGCCCGAGAGCGGCGGTACTCTGGGACCTTCGATGGCAGAACCTCCGGCCTGGCCCCCTCCGCCCGGTTGGTCGCCTCCACCCGGTGGCGAGCCCCCGCGAGCTTGGCCCGGGCGTCCGTGGGAACCGCCTCCGGCAGGGAGCTTCGGCGCGCCTCCCGCCGCATCGCCGCCGGCTTCCTCGGCAGCGATCACCGCGGTCGTGTTCGCCATCAGCGCCGGCATCTGCTTCCCCATGGGGTTCGTCGCGCTCTTCATCGGCGCCCGCGCTCGAAGGCTCGCGCGAGAGAACCCGGGGCGAGTCGGCGGCGAACAGATGGCGTTCGCGGCGATGTTGATCGGCGGGCTTTTGGCCGGCCTCAACACGCTGACGGTGCTCGCCTACCTCGTGATGTTCATGACGTACGGCTTCGCGCACCGGTTCCCGCCCTGAGCGAGCTACCGGCGCTGGAGCCAGATGGCACGAGAGGGCTCGCCGACGACACCTTGCATTTCTTCCCCGTCGAGGAGGATGTCGAAGGAGTACCTTTGCACGTTGCGAGCCTCGCATTCGTCCGCCGAGCACCAGCAGGTGCCTTGCATACACATGCCGACGCGAAAGCACGGTACATCGGCCCCTGCCAACGTGCAGCCATCTGGATCTCCCGAAATATAGCCGATCTCAGCCAGCTCCTGGCCGATGCAGTTGTAGCAAGCCTGCGACACCAGCTCCGACAGCACCGGCTGCTGGAGAGCACACCAGGCGCGGTAAGGCTCCCCCTTTGCCACTGCCAATTTCAAGCGCGAGTCATCGACGCTCGCGTCTTGGATGGTATACGCCATGCCCGGCACGGGACCGACTACCCCGACGTCGATGGAGAAAGGGTCGTAGTGGCGGAGGATCTCCTTGGCGCCTGGTGGGTAGTAGTCGTCAGGATCGCTCGGCGGTGGCAGCTCGGCCTCCGCGCCGAAGCGAACGGAACCGCAAGGCTGCCCCTCGGCGTTCGAACCGACGATTTCGATCGTGACCTCCTGACCCGCGAGCGGCCCGAGTTTTTCGCCTTGAACCAGGCCATCCCAGATCCCTTCGAGGCTCGGAAGAGTGCCTGGCACGCACACCTCGGAGTCGGGCCACTCCGGTCGTTCCATGTAGAGCGATAGGTCGGGATCATCGGACGGCTCGCAAGTGGTTTCGCCTGCGGCCCCAGAGCCTCCCGCGCTTGCTCCCGACACTCCCGCGC
>JAEZYO010000036.1 GCA_023419055.1 Pseudomonadota bacterium
GTGAAGCCCCGTGCCCGATCCAGTTCGGGGTCCACGCCTATCTGCGCACCAGGTGGGATGCGCACGTTCTTGTCGATGATGGCCTTCTTGATGACCGCGTTCCGGCCGACGTCCACGCCGTGGAGCAGCACCGAGTCCTCGACGGTGGCCCTCGAGTGCACGACCACGCCCGGCGAGAGGATGGAGCGCTTGACCCCCGCGCCCGAGATGATGACTCCGGCGCTGATGAGCGAGTCGACCGCGCTGCCTCGCCGACCGTCCTCGTCGAACACGAACTTCGCGGGCGGGAGCGATCCGAGCGAGGTGTGGATCGGCCACTCGTTGTTGTAGAGGTTGAAGATGGGATGGACGCTGATGAGATCCATCTGCGCCTCGTAGTAGGCGTCGATGGTACCCACGTCGCGCCAGTAGCCGCGGTCGCGCTCGGTGGCGCCCGGCACGCGGTTCTGAGCAAAGTCGTAGACGGAGGCGACGCCCGCGTCCACCAGGCTCGTGATGATGTTGCCGCCCATGTCGTGGGCGCTGTCCTTGTTCTCGGCGTCGGCGCGCACCGCGTCCACCAGCGTCTGCGTCGTGAACACGTAGTTGCCCATCGAAGCGAAGCAGTAGCCTGGATCACCGGGGATCCCCTCCACCTCGGTCGGCTTCTCCCGGAACTCGGTGATGCGGTTGTTGGGCCCGGCAACCAGGATCCCGAAGCGCGACGCTTCGCTCACCGGGACCTTGATGGCGGCTACGGTGACGCCGGCGCCCGACTCGATGTGCGCCTGGACCATCTGCTCCGCGTCCATGCGGTAGATGTGGTCCGCGCCGAAGACGCAGATGTAGTCGGGGTTCTCGTCGCCGATCAGGTTCAGGTTTTGATGGATGGCGTCGGCCGAGCCCTCGAACCAGCGCCGGCCGAGCCGCATTTGAGCCGGAACGCTGATCACGTAGTTATTGAAGAGCGGCGACATGCGCCAGGTCTGCGCGATATGTCGGTCGAGGCTGTGGCTCTTGTACTGCGTGAGCACGGCGATGCGCAGGTAACGCGCATTCACCAGGTTGCTCAGCGCGAAGTCGACCAGCCGGTAGTTGCCCCCGAAGGGAACCGCGGGTTTTGCGCGGTCGCGCGTGAGCGGCCAGAGGCGCTTGCCTTCACCTCCAGCCAACACCATTCCGAAAACGACGGGGCGACGTGCCATCGGAGGCGATGCTGCCCGACCCAGCACGAAAAATGAAGAATTTTGATCGCCTACCGCAAAGCTTGACCGGTCATTCGAACGCTACGAGCGAAAGCACGCTCCTCCGTTCCGTGTCTCCCTGACCCAGCTGGCCGCCGTCATTGCTGCCGGAGCAAAAGACCGCGCCGTCGACGCGCACGGCGCAGGTGAAGAAGCGCCCCACCGCAACCGAGCCGAAGCTCTCGCTGGAAGCCAAGGTAGGCACCTCGCGATCGACCCATTCTCCGTTCGCGAGCTGGCCCTCGTTGCCTCGCCCCCAACAATACAACGCGCCGTCGCGATCCAGCGCGCAGGAGTGGAACGTGTCGATCGAGATGGCGCTGAAGGCGATCTCCGGCGCGATCGCCGTCGGCACGTCGTACGTCTCGCGATCGCCCGTGCCGAGGTTCGCGAAGGTGTTGGTGCCCCAGCAGTAGAGCGCGCCGGAGGTATCGATGGCGCACGACGAGTCCTGACCCGCTTGTACGAACCCCCATTCGGTCGAGTCCCCGACGCGCGTCGGCTCGCGAATCTGATCGAAGGCGTCCGGACCGAGCCCGAGCTGCTCGGCGGTGTTGCGGCCCCAGCAGTAGAGCGCGCCCGAGTCCCGGATGCCGCACACGTGGCCGTGGCCGGTGTCGATCGCTCGATAGCGCGCCGTGCCCGAAGCGCCGAGGCTCGCCACCTCGATCGGCTCGAAATAGTTCTCGCCGGGGAAGCCGTCGGACAAACCCATCTGTCCCTCCGTGTTCTCTCCCCAACAGAAGACGCGCTCGTCCACGAGCAGCGCGCAGGTCGTGTTCGCTTCGGTGATCACGAAGCTTGCCGCTTCTGGCAACGTCACCTGCACCGGGGTCAACGATTCCGGCATCCCCGGCACGCCGAGCTGGCCGACGTCGTTGGCGCCGAAGCACGAAACCTCACCGCTCGCGTCGAGCGCGCACGAATGCTGGGACCCGCTCGTGGCGCGGATCCACTCCGAGCCCTTTCCGACGCGAGCTGGGCGGTGGCGATCGTCGGTGTCTCCGGTGCCGAGCTTGCCGCGCGAGCCGCTCCCCCAGCAGTAGAGCGCGCCCTCGCGTGTCGCGCAGACGTGCCCGCCTCCAGCGTCCAGCGTGACCCCCTCGATCGCCGGCGCGCCGGACTCCCCACCGCTCCCTGCGTTCGGACGACCGCCGTCGCCCGCGTCGGGAACCGAATCGCGCCCGCCGCTGCCCGCGACGCCCTTTCCGCCGCTGCCCGCTCCGCCCGCGTCCGGCTCGCCCGCTTCACGCGGTGGAGTGAGAACGCTCACCACGTCCGTGCAGCCCACGAAGAGCCAGAGCAGCGCTCCGTACGCAGGCCGCATCAGAACGCCACCTCGAGCCCGGTCGCCAAAAAGAGCTCCGCGCCGGCGACGCCGGTCACTTCGCGAGGCCCCTCGCTCGCCTTGACGGCGATGAGCGGTAGGCCCGCGCCCGCCTGCAAGCTCGCGCGCACCATGCCTCCGACGCGGAGCCCGAGCGCGGCACGAGAGGTGAGCGCGAAACGCCCCTGATCGTCGGCGACCGCGCCGTCCGCGGCGGTGGCGTCGAACGCCACGCGGAGCGCGCGCGCTCCCAGTCCGAAATCGAGCGCGAGGCTCGGCGCTTCGAGGAGCGTGACGAGCCCCATCAGCGAGCCTCCGATCGCCGACGCCGCGATGGTGCCGTGCGGAGCGCGCTCGTCGAGCGCCTTTCGCAGGCCGAGCGTCAACTCGAGCCCGAGAGGGCCGGTGACCGGCACGAACAGCACTCCGTCGGCGCCGAAGTGCGTCTGCCCCTCGGTGAAATACTCGGTCGCCAGCCGCAAACCGAGGGCAGGTTCATCGAGCGCGCTCTCGATAGCTCGCGGCGCGGACGGCAGGGCGCGCTCGACCGCGCGGCTCACCTCCGGAGGCGGCGCTTGCGGCGGCGGTTCACGGCGGGAGAGCCTGAGCTCGACCCAACTCGCGCGCAAGAGCTCGTCCGTCGCGACGGCGAGCGCGAAGGCGCGGCCGTCCTCGGGCAGTCGCCGCAAGTCCACGCTTCGTTCGAGTCGCTTGTCCGTGACCGCGTCCGAGACCTCGATGCCGATCCGCAAGGGTTCGCTCTCCGAGGATCGCAGCGTGACGCGCGCGACGGGGCGGCCCACCCCCTGCTGCTCGGGGCAAGCGTCGATACCCTGTTCTCGGAGGCCCGCTCCGAGATCCCCGAGCATCGCGCTCACGAACGCGGGCGTGAACTCACGGCCTTCGAAGTGAAGCTCGACGTAAGGACGGAGCCTGCCGCACGACTCCTCGGAAGCGCGCGCCGGCAGAGCAACGAACCACAAAGCGACGGCGAGCGCGACCACACGCATGCTCGACGGGCACTATAGCGGCCGCGTCAAGAACCGCCACAGCGCTCTGCGATCGCGTCCCGGTGGACCCCGTTCGGGTAGGCCTTGAGGTAGCGCTCTCTCGCGCGGAGGCATTCTCCGCTCCTCCCGAGAGAGTCGTAAACCCGCACCAGGCGCGCGATGGCATCTTCCCGAAACCCTCCGGGAGTCATCGCCACCGCGCGCTCGAGCGCGCTCGCCGCCCCCGGCAAATCGTTCAGGCTGTCCATACGCAGGCGCCCGAGCTCGAACGCCGCTAGCCCGGCTCGGCCATCGCTCGGGTAGCGACGCAGCAAAGTTTCGTAGAGCTCCGCCGCGCGCGCGATGTCGCCGCCACGCCTCATGTCGTTCGCTTCGTCGAAGAGCTCGCGCGCTCCGCTCGCCGATGCGACCGGCTTCGGCTCGGGGCGCTCGGGGCGGGCGCGCTCCGGCTCGCTGACCACGGGCTTGGGCGCGGGCGGCTCTTCCCGATAAGACTGACCCGCGGAGAGCCGTAGCGGCTCGCTCCTGGTCGGGGTCTTCACCTCGACCACGCCGCGCTGAACGCCGACCTCGACCAGCCCCTCGTTGCGGCTCACGCTGAACTTGGTGCCGATCACCTTCACGACGACGTCACCCGCCACGACGCTGAAGGCACGCTCGGCGTTCTTGCTCACGTCGCACGTGACGCGGCCGTGCTTGAGCAAGAGCTTCACTGAGTCTTGCTTGCCCTCGACCAGATCGAGGCGCGTCTCCGGCGCGAGCTCGATGGCGGAGCCGTCGGAAAGCGCCACGTTCGACGCATCAGTGCGGGTTTCGAACGAGGTGGGCTCGAGCGCGACGCTGGTCGCAGCAGGCAGGCGCGCGGCGTCGAACGCGAACCAGAGCGCGGCGGTGGCCGTGAGCCCGAAAGCGCCGCGGCCGAGCCAAACCAGGCGGCGCGGCCTCTTGTGCTCGAGGCGCAGGGAGATGTGGCCCCACAGGCGCGTGATGCGCGCCTCCGAAACGTCAGGCTGAATGTAGCGGGCAGCTTCCATCGAATTTACCCTATCGTCCCTTGAGCCTCTCGAGCCGCGACTCGGCGGAGCGCAGCCGGCGCTTGACCGTCGACACGCTGAGCCCCGTGTACTCCGCGATCTGCGCGATCTCGAAGCTCTCGACCCTGCGCAGCACGAGCACCACGCGCTCGTCCGCCGGCATCCCCTCGAGGGACCGGTAGAGGGCCCGTAGCTCGAGCGCCACCTCCGGCGGCGCGGTCGGCGCGATGACCGCGTCCGGCTCGATCGGCTCGGCGCGTCGAATGCCGAGGCGCGTCAACAAACGCTGCCGGCGCAGCCGCTTCGATCCCGTCCGCACCACGATCGAGCCCAGCCAGGCGGCAAAAGCCTGAGGGTTCTGCAAGCGACCCAGGTTTTCGAAGGCGTAGAGAAAGGCGTCCTGAACCAGGTCGTCCGCGTCCCCGTCCTTCGGCAACATCCGGTAGGCGAGGCCGAGGGCCATGCGCGCGTAGCGCCGAAACAGCGCCTCCTGCGCCCAGCCGTCCCCGGCGCGGGCCGCAACGACCAAAGCCGCGTCCGTAGGTCCGGAGCCGGACTTGGTAAGCGGTTGGGAGTTGGTCATGCGCTGCCACTGGCAAGCAGGCCCTTATTCCAACAGTACCCTTGCGGTGCTGCCGTAGGCCAAACTTCGTCGCTGCAGTAGCACTGGAAAATGCTGCTCGCCAGGGTGCGGCTATGCCTCACCAGGAAAGCGCCTTAGGAATCGGGCGCCTCATGGCGAAACGACCAACCGAGAGTGGCACAAAGCCAACGTCCTCGGGTCGGGCGCGCCGCTTCCCCCCGCGCATCTCGCGCATCTCGCGCATCTCGCGCATCTCGCGCATGCGGCTGCCGGCCGTTGACGAAGTCGGTGCGCGAGGCGATCGCGCACCGGCACGCCGGGGGCTCGAGCGCGGCGAAAGCCGCGACTAAGCCGACAGCGCCTCGGCGCCGCTGATGATCTCCATCAGCTCCGTCGTGATCGCGGCCTGACGCGCGCGGTTGTACGAGAGCGTCAGCTTCGAGATCATCTCGGAGGCGTTCTTGGTCGCCGAGTCCATCGCGGTCATGCGCGCGCCGAGCTCCGAAGCCATCGACTCGAGGAGTGCGCGCAGCACCGTGATCTCCACGTACATCGGCACCAGGCGTT
>JAEZYO010000050.1 GCA_023419055.1 Pseudomonadota bacterium
GTGCGGCTGCGGGCGCCGTCTGCGGATCGGCAGCGGGAGCCGCGGCAGCGGTCGCGTCGACGGGGGCCGGCGCGACGGGGGCCGGCTCGGGCTCGGGGGCAGGAGCAGCTGCAACCGGCTGCGGAGCGGGAGCCGCCGGTGCGTTGGACGGGTGCCATGGCTTCGACGCGCAGGCACCCGACGTGAAGGCGAGCGCCGCCAACGCTCCCAACATGAGTCGATACGAACCACCAACGAACCCGAGCTCTCGTGTCATCTCAACACCTTTCTTTGGCACTCCGGCGAGCGACGGATTATCGACCTGCCGCAGCTTTCTGATATCCCCAGAACGCAACCTAAACGAACCTACCCCTTAACACAGTCGCTCATCATTTGTCATCGCGCTCACGCGGCGCAGACGAAGGTTTGGCCTTCGGTGTGACCCATCTTTACGAGTGACGTTCGTATCAACGTCCGAGCGACGATGCCCGCCACCGACACCACGATGCGCGCGCCGGAGATTGCTTTGAGCTCCTCCGGACGAATCACCTTCGCTCCCTTGATGACCTGACCGACCCTTCCCGGATGGAGCTCGACGATGTGCGTCGGCTTCCGCCCGAGCTCCAGGAGCAGGCGGCAGAGAACACGCCCCGTATCGCCGTAGCCCCAGAGCACGTAGTGCTCGGTGTCGCGCAGGAAGTCGCGCGCCAAGAAGTGAGCACGGCAAGCGGCGAAGCGGTCGAGCCGGTAGGCCGCGCCCGTTCGTGAGAGCCGGCCCGGACCGTCGCGCCAGAGGTGCAGCGCTCGAGGAACCACGCCGAGCTTCTCGCGCTCGGCCAAGATTCTCAGCACCAGATCGTAATCTTCTGGCCAGCCTGGATCACGATACGGGAAGCGCTCGAGCAGCTCACGCCGCAAGAAGAGAGAAGGATGCGCGAGGGGGCATTCGATGAAGCGCTCGCGAAGCACGTCGTCCTCGGTCGAGAGCGACGCGAGCCAGCGCTCGTAGGCGCAGAGCCCGGCGCTCAGCTTGCGGCGCGGGAACAGCCGAACGTGGCATCCCGCCCCACCGAGGTCCGGCCGCGCTTCGAGGAGCGCGAGCTGCTCACGGAGCCTGTCGCGATGCATGAGATCATCGGCGTCCATGCGCGCGACGAAGCGCCCGGCGCACGCGGCGAAGCCCGCTTGAAGCGCCGGCACGATCCCGCGCGGCTCGGTCGATACGACGCGGAACCGCTCGTCCCGCGCGGCGAATGATCGAGCAAGATCACCCGTTCGGTCCCGAGACCCGTCATCGACGAGCACACACTCGAAGCGTCGTTCGGTTTGTGCAGCGACGCTCGCGAGCGCGGCCGACAGCGTCGCCTCCGCGTCACGGGCGGGGATCAGCACCGAGATCAGCGGAGCCGGAGCCACTCTCGAGCTCCGGCTAGCATCGTGGGCCCAGTGGAGGAATCCCCGATCGCAGAGGGGTGCTTACGCTGCTATGAAATGAAAGCGTACGGGGCGAAAATCGCATGGCACGTTACACCGAGTACACGCGCACGCGGCTGAAGCTTCTGGCGGAGCGGCTGCGAGAGAAGGTCTACGAGGCCACGCACCCGCTCGACGAGCTCTCCGTGAGCGGGCCCGTCGATCGCATCGACTGGGCGGCCGCGCAGCGGCTCGATTACCGCCCCGCCCGGCTGGGTGAAGAGCTCGGCCCGGAGTGGGCCACCTTCTGGTTCAAGGGCAAGGTGTCCGTACCGGACGCCTGGGCCAGCCAGCGCGTCGATTTGCTCTTCGTCACCCACAGCGAGGCCACCCTCTGGGTCGATGGGCGCCCCGCGCAAGGGCTCAACTACGAGCCCGCGCCGAGCGGCTACTCCTGGTTCGGCTCGCGGCCGGACGCGCGCCTGGTCGAGAGAGCCACCCCGGGACAGGTGCTCGAGTTTCAGATCGAGGTTGCCTGCAACGGTCCCTTCGGTTCGCGCGAGCGGCGCTTCCGCACCCAGAGCCCCTACTTGCTCGATCGTGCGGAAATTGCGCGTTTCGACGCGGAGGCCTGGTCGCTCTATTTCGATCTCGAAGCGCTGGTCGAGCTCGAGGCCGAGGCCCCGAATGGTCTCGACCCTTCCTGGGCCGGGGCGCTGCACCGCGAGCTCTCGCGGGTGGCAAACCTCCTCGATCTCGACGACCGCCGCACCTGGCCCGAGGCGCGCCGCGTCCTCATGGACCTCTACGCGCACAAGAACGCCGCTCACGTCTTCGAGCTCTCCGCGATAGGGCACGCGCACATCGATACGGCGTGGCTCTGGCCGCTCGCAGAGACCTACCGAAAGTGCGTCCGCACCTTCAGCTCTCAGCTCGCGTACATGGATCGCTATCCGGAGTACCGCTTCGCTTGTTCGCAAGCGCAGCAGTACGATTGGATTCGCGAGCGCGAGCCCGAGATGTTCGCTCGCATCGCCGAAAAGGTCGAAGCCGGTCAGTGGGTCCCCGTCGGTGGCAGCTGGGTCGAGCCGGATTGCAACCTCACGAGCGGCGAATCGCTCGTCCGGCAGCTGCTGTTCGGACAACGCTTTTTCAAGCAGCACTTCGGGCGCTATTGCAGCGAGCTCTGGCAACCCGACGTGTTCGGCTACAACGGCCAGCTGCCGCAGCTCATGCGTCTCGCCGGGATGACGCGCTTCTTGACTCAGAAGCTGTCCTGGAATCGCTTCAACAAACCCGAGCACCAGACGCTGACCTGGGAGGGCATCGACGGCAGCAGCGTGCTCGCGCACTTTCCGCCGGCCGATACGTACAACTCGGTGGCGACCATCGCCGAGCTCCGTCAAGCCGAGCGGCTCTTCAAGGATCACCCCGCGTCGCGCCAGGGCTACTTGCTGTTCGGCTTCGGTGACGGCGGGGGCGGCCCGACCCCGCACATGCTCGAGATGCTGCGCCGCACCAGCGATCTGCAGGGCGTGCCGCGCGTCGTGCAGCGCTCGAGCGACGAGTTCTTCGCGGCCATCGAGGCCGAAGGTCACGAGCTGCCGCGCTTGATCGGGGAGCTCTACTTCGAGTTCCACCGCGGCACCTACACGACTCAGGCGAAGACCAAGCTCGGCAACCGGCGCTGCGAGGATCTCTTGCACGACGTCGAGTTCTTGGCGGCGAGCGCCGGGCGTCTCGGTCGCCACGCCTATCCAGCCGAAGCGCTCGAGCGGATCTGGAAGGAGGTGCTCACGCTGCAGTTCCACGACATTCTGCCGGGTAGCTCGATCGGTATCGTCCACGAGGAAGCCGAACGCGCGTACGCGCGCCTGCAGACCGAGCTCGTGGAGCTCAGGGCGCAAGCGGTCAACGCCCTGCTCGGCGCCGGACAGAGCGCGGCGGTGCCGGTGAACACGCTGCCCTTCGCCCGCAGCGAAGTTCAGGATCATCCCGAACTCGGCCCGGTGTGGGTCGAGAGCGCACCCTACGGGGTGGGTCGCGTCGCGCCGACGACGGAGACGGTCGGGCTCACGCCGCTCGAGCTCGGCGGCTGGCTCGTCGAAAACTCCGCCCTCCGCGCCGAGATCATGCCCGACGGCAGCGTGCTCTCGCTCGTGCACGTGGCGAGCGGACGTGACGCCCTCGCCGCTCCCGGGAACGTCTTCGAGCTCTACGACGACCACCCCAACGAAACCGACGCGTGGGACATCGATCCCTTTCACCTGGAGACGAGACGACCTTGCGCGCCGGCACACGCCGCGCGCGTGCTCCGGAATGACGCGCTGCGCGTCGAGCTCGAGTTCGAACGCCGGGTCGGCACATCGAGCTCGTTGCGTCAGGTCGTCCGCCTCGACGCCGGAGCGCGGCGGCTGGAGTTTCATACCTACGTCGACTGGCGCGAGTCCCACAAGCTCCTGAAGGTCGCCTTCCCGGTGGCCGTGCGCGCCATGAACGCGACCTACGAGATGCAGTTCGGCGTGGTGGAGCGGCCGACGCACTTCAATACGAGCTATGACCTTGCCAAATTCGAGGTCCCAGGGCACAGGTTCGCGGATCTCTCGGAGTACGGCTTCGGCGTCGCCCTGCTCTCCGACTGCAAGTACGGCTACAGCACGCACCAAGGCGTGATGCGCCTCAGCCTGCTCCGCGCACCCACCTCGCCCGACCCGAACGCCGACCGCGGCGAGCATCGCTTCGCCTACGCGCTCTACCCGCACTCCGGCGGGTACCAGGCGAGCGGCGTGGTCGCGGAAGCGCGACGCTTCGGGGTGCCGGTGGTCTGGGGCGGAAACGCTGCCGAGGCGTCGTCGCTCCTCTGGGTGGACGATCCGAACTTGGTGCTCGACGGCGTGAAGCGGAGCGAGGACGGGCACGCCCTCGTCTTGCGCCTGTACGAGGCGCACGGGGCCCGCGGCCGCGCGCGCTTGTATTCGGCGCTGCCCTTCTCGCGTGCGAGCATGTGCGACCTTTTGGAGCGCGAGGTCTCGCCGATCGCCCACGAGCACGCTAAGGTTCGGAGTATCGACCTCCCTTATCGGCCGTTTCAGATCATCACGGTCAAGCTCGATTGAATGCCAGGTAGAAGACTCGCTCTCTCCGTGCTCCTCCTGCTGGCGGCCACCGCGCGCGCGGCGCCGGATGAGCACCCGCCGGCCACGCCTCCTCTGCCGAAAGCGTCCGGCGCGCCCACGGCTCCCGCGCCGCCGCCTTCTACCCCGCCCCCTCCACCGTCACTTCCGGCAAGCTTCGTCTCGGGCGTTCCGACCACCGTCCCCGTCCCTGGCGACAAGCCGGTCTACGTGATTCACGCGCCCGCGGAGAATCGGCGCGTGCTCGTCTACCTGCACGGTTGGTGCGGCAAGATCGAGTCGGTCGAGACCTGGAAAGAGACCGCGGCGGCTCACGGCACGCTGGTCGCGCTGTCGGGCGATCTGAAGTGCCCGAACGGGCGCACGAAATGGAGCAAGAAGACCGAGCAGCAGCACGAGCGGATCCAGCGCGCCATTTTGGCCGTCAAGGAGGCCCGCGACGGCGCGCTCGACCCCGACAACCTCATGCTCATCGGCTACTCGCAGGGCGCGGCTCGCGCCTATCGTCTAGCTCAACGTCACTCGACCACCTACTCGCGTCTGGTTCTCGGCGGCCCGCCCGAGCGTCCTTCGACCGAGTACCTCGGGCGCGCCCGAGCCATCGCGGTGCTCGGCGGAGAGCTCGAGACCACCGAGTACATGCGCGACGGCACCGCTGATCTCCAGGAGGCAGGCAAGCTCGCCCGCTATTTCATGCTGCCGAAGTCCAGACACGGAGAGTACGGGCCGGAAGCCGAGCGGGTCATGACGGAAGTGCTCGATTGGCTCGAGCGCGTGGCACCCGAAGAGAGCGCGGCCGCGTCCGAAGAGCGCGGCTAGCGCGAGGGGGGCTCGTTCTCCCGGGCCCCGGGCTGCTCGCCGCGGAGCGTGAAGTAGAACGTCGCCCCCTTTCCCGGCGCGCTCTCCGCCCAGATCTTGCCGCCGTGACGGGAGACGATGCGCTTCGTGCTCGCGAGGCCGATGCCGGTGCCTTCGAATTCTTCCGCCCCGTGCAGGCGCTGAAAGACCGCGAACAAGCGCCCGGATTGGCTCATGTCGAAGCCGACGCCGTTGTCGCCCACGAAGTACACCGGCACGTCGCGTTCGAGGCGCGCGCCGACGCGAATCACGGCGGGGTCCCTGCCTTTCGTGAACTTCACCGCGTTCCCGAGCAGGTTCGCGAACACCTGCCGCAAGAGCGACGGATCGGCCTCTGCGGGCGGGAGCTCACCGATCTCGAACTCGACGTTCCGGGTCGCGGTTTCGCCCTCCAGATCCGCCATGACCGTCTTGACCAGCGAGAGCGGATCCGCTTTCACCACGCTGAGCGGCTTGCGGCCGAGCCGGCTGAACGCCAAAAGATCGTCGATCAGCTCCTGCATGCGCCTGGCGTTGATCTCGATGCGCTCCACGAGCTTTCGAGCGTCGGGGTCGAGGTCGGCCCCGGAGCGCTCCAGCAAGCGCTTCGAAAAGCCCGCCATCACGCGCGCCGGCGCTCTCAGATCGTGAGACACCGAGTACGAGAAGGCGTCGAGCTCCTGGTTCATCCCTCGCAGGTCTTCGTTCGTCCGCTTCAGCGCGAGCTCCGCCTGCTTGAGCTCCGTCACGTCGTGCGCCACGAACACCCGGGCCATCGCGCGCCCGCGCTGATCGAGGATGGTGTCGAGCGAGAGCTCGAGGCTGCGCGCTCTCCCACCGAGCTCGACCTCGATCACCTCGCGAGCGTTGTCGAGCTTGCGAAAGCGCTCGAGGAGCGCGCCCCAGCGGGCGAAGACGTCGCGATCCAGGCGGCCTATCACCTCCTCTCGCCTTCGACCGAGCGCCTCGAAGAGCGCGTGGTTGCCGTCGATGAGTCGATGCTTGTGGTCGAGCACGCAGACCATGTCCCGCAAGTTGTCGAACACCACGTCGCGCGCGACGGGCACCAGATCCAAGAATCGGTAGCGGAAGAGCCCCCAGGCGATCACGACGTTGCCCGCGGCGAAGGTGAGCGGACTGATGTCGCGGTGCGGACCGGGGACCACTTCGAGCAGCGTGAAGGCGCCCCCGATGAACGGAATCAGCGCACCTATCACGACCGCCGCGGCTTGCGAACGATAGGGCGCGCGGGCCGCGCGCGCGTGACGCAACAGGATCCAGGTCGTGACCCCGAACAGGAAGCTCGCGTAGCCGTACACGAGCCAGGTGGCCGCGGTGAAGGGGTAAACGAGCGCGAGGATATCGCCCCGCGAGACGAGCTTCGCCGTGGGGCGAATCCAATGAAAGCGCCCGTCGAAAAAGACGAGCAAGAGGTACGCTCCGATGACGAGCGTGTTCGCCGTCCAGACCAGCCGCGGTCGTACGAGCCGCGTGCGCGTGTAGGCGAGCCCGAACGCGAAGAACGCGAGGACCCAGCCGGCGGCGCCCAGGAACTGCAGGTTGTCCCAGAAGATCTTCCCTTCCAAGAACGGCGTACCGAGCTCGATCGCGTAGCCGAGCGTCCACCACGCCTGACACGACACCGAGAGCGCGAAGAGCAGCGCGCCGCGCACGTGGTGGCGCTTGAGCGCGTAGCCTGCGATCACGAGCGCGATGAGGAGCGCCACCGTGTGCGGGAGCAGGTAGACGAGCGGCGGCCAGTGCATGGCGAGCAGTGAGAGTCTGCCGCCGCGCGGGGGCTCGGGCTACGCGCGGCGCTGGATGCCGAGCGCTTTCATGCGGTCGCGCAGCGTAGAAGGATGGAGGCCCAAAAGCTCCGCGGCCCCCGTGGTTCCGCTCACTCGCCAATTGCTCCGCTCGAGCGCGGCCAGGAGGTTGTCGCGCTCGAGATCTCTGAGGGCGGCGTCGGTCAGGATGCGGGCCCGTGACCCGCTCCCCCCGCCACGAAGCAGCGGAATTCGAGCCGAGGCGGGCGGCGTGGCAGAAAGCGCCTCTTCGAGCGCCAAGTGAGAGCCGTGCGAGAGGATAACCGCCCGCGAGATGACGTGCTCGAGCTCCCGGATGTTGCCGGGCCAGGAGTGATTCTCGAGGAGCAGACCGTGCTCGGGCGAGAGCGACAGCGGGTCACGTCCGAGCTCCGCGCAGGCGCGCCGCAGAAAGAAGCGCGACAAGGGCAAGATGTCTTCTGAACGCTCGCGCAGCGGCGGCAAGTAGATCGGGAAAACACTCAACCTGTAGAAGAGGTCGCGCCGGAAGCGACCTCTCGCCACTTCGGCCTCGAGATCGCGATTGCTGGCCGCGACCACGCGAACGTCCGCCCGCAACGTGCGATCGTCGCCGACGCGTTCGAACTCGCTCTCCTGCAGCACGCGCAGCAGCTTGG
>JAEZYO010000064.1 GCA_023419055.1 Pseudomonadota bacterium
GATCTGGCCCTGGCGGTATATGGTCTACCTCCAGCAACCGGTCGTGAGCGGCCTCGCCAAGATCAAGGACACCGTGCTCTACGTGAGCAACGGCACCGGGTACTGGGGGCCGCCGATGCGGCTCGCCGCTCCCGCCGAGATCACCCGCATCCGGCTCAACGCCGAGGGCGCGAGCACCCCGGCGAGGCTCACCTAACCCGTCTGGGTGAGCGAGAGCGCCGCTTCCACCGCCTGCGCGACGCGGACCCCGTCGAGCGCCGCGCTGACGATGCCGCCCGCGTAGCCCGCGCCCTCACCCGTCGGGTAGAGGCCGCCCAGGCTCGGCGATTCGAGCGTCTCGGCGTCGCGCGGGACGCGCACGGGCGAGCTCGTGCGCGACTCGACCCCGATCAACACGGCTTCCTCCGACGCGTAGCCGCGCATCCGGCGCCCGAACTCGCCGAGCGCGCGGCGCAGCCGGGACGCGACGTCTAGCCCCGCCGCGTTCAGGACCTCGGCCACGTCAGCCCCCACGATGCCGGGGATGTAGCTCGTGTCGGGGACCGTGCTCGAAGCCCGACGCGCCAGGAAATCCGTCGCGCGGGTGGCAGGCGCGCGCAGGCTCCCGCCGCCTGCGACGAAAGCCGCGCGTTCGATGCGCGACTGCAGCTCGATGCCCCCGAGCGGCCCGCTGAAGCCGAGCGCCGCGTAGTCTTGCGGCTCGATCCCGACGACGAGGCCAGAGTTGGCGAACGGAGAGTCGCGCCGGGCGAGGCTCATGCCGTTCACGACGAGCTCCCCCGGCCGAGTGGACGCGGGGACCACCCAGCCCCCGGGGCACATGCAGAACGAAAACACTCCGCGAGCGTCAATCTCGTGCGCGAGGCGGTACGACGCGTTCGGCAGCTTCGGGTGGCCCGCCGCGGCGCCGTACTGGATCCCGTTGATGAGCGGCTGCGGGTGCTCGATGCGGACCCCGAGCGCGAACGCCTTGGACTCGAGGGCGACGCCTGCTTCCGCGAGCATGACGTAGACGTCACGCGCCGAATGACCCGTGGCGAGCACCACCGCGCGACCCGCTATCTCGCTCCCGTCCGCGAGCCTGACGCCGGCCACGCGCGGCCCCGAGGGGCTCGGCTCCACCAGCAGGGACACGACGCGGGCGCCGAAGCGAAAGCGCTGCCCCACGGATTCGAGGCGCTCGCGGAGCGCAGTCACGACCTTCGGCAGCCGGTTCGAGCCGATATGAGGTCGCGCGTCGGTCAGGATCGCGTCCGGCGCGCCGTGCGCCACCAAGACCTCGATCACGTCTCGCACGCTGCCCCGCTTGTGCGACCGTGTGTAGAGCTTGCCGTCGCTGTACGTCCCGGCGCCGCCCTCGCCGAAACAGTAGTTGCTGTCGCCGTCGACCACGCCGCGCGCGTTCAGGCCCTTGAGATCGTGCCGGCGAGGCTGAACGAGCTTCCCTCGATCGAGCACCACCGCGGCGCGCCCGCGCCGGGCAAGCTCGTACGCGCAGAACAGGCCCGCCGGTCCGTCACCGACGACGATCACCTCGGGCTCGCCCCTCACCTCGCGCAGCGGAGCGCCGCCGAGCGCGGCTCGCTCCACCTTTTCGAAGCCGACCACGACGTGGAATCGGACACGCCCGCGCCGAGCGTCGATCGAGCGCTTGTACAGCACGACTTCGGGGAGCTCGCTCGCCTCGAGCCCGAGGGCGCGCGCGGCCTTCTTTCGGAGACTTGGCTCGTCATCCGGTTCGTCGAGCTCGAGATCGAGCGCGAGTTCTTCGGGCAAGGCACGCGGCATCGCTTTCGTTTCCCTTTTCCTCGGATGCGCCGAGTGTCAAGGAACTCTTGACGCCTATGGCTCGTACGCCCACCGTCCGCCGCGGAGAAAACGACGAATGACCGAACTTCGCAAAGAAAGAGTGACGTGGGGCAAGGGGCCGGTGGATCTCGCGGGTCCGGAGCTCAAAGTCGGCGACAAGGCGCCCTCGAGCTTCACGCTCAGCGCCAACGACTTGTCGGACGTCGACGGGGCCTCGCTCGCCGGCAAGGCGCGCATCATCGCGGCCGTTCCCTCGCTCGATACGCCGGTGTGCGACCTCGAGATCAAGCGCTTCAACACCGAAGCTTCGAAGCTCCCCGGCGTGACCGTGTACGTGACCTCGATGGACCTGCCCTTCGCGCAGAAGCGTTGGTGCGGCGCCTCGGGCAGCGAGAACGTGCAAACGCTCTCCGACTACAAGCACCGGAGCTTCGGCGAGGCCTACGGCGTGCTCGCGCCGTCCAAGGGCCTGTTCGCGCGCGCGGTGTTCGTGATCGGCAAGGACGACGTGATCAAGCACGTCGAGTACGTGGCGTCGGTCGGCACGGAGCCGAACTACGACGCCGCGCTCGCCGCCGCGAAGAGCCTCTGAGCCTTTCCTAAGGAGCTTTCGGCGTCCCGTACATCACGCACACCCGAGCGTCGGTTCCGGGTGCGGTCGGGACGCCGAAAGCGAGGTCCTGATGACCGTCGCCGTTGACGTCGCCCACTGGCGCGAGTGACTCGATCGGACCTCCTGCTCCGCTGACGATGAATCCGTCCGCGTTCGGCAAGTCCGTGATGTCGAAGCTGCCGTCCTTCTCGAGGGAGCCGCCGAACACGACGTAGACCGTCTCGCCGTCGCTAAAAAGCGCTTCGGAGGCGGCGTCACCGGTGAGATCCGCGACGGCTGTGAGGAGAGTGGTTCCGGCGAAACCCTCGACCAAGAGCCCCGCGATCAGGTCCTCGACCGGGCCGAAGACGACCTTGCAGTTCTGAAGTCCGTTGCAGAAGAGGACGTCGTTTTCCCCGTCGCCGTCGATATCACCCGCGCCGGCGACCGAAGCGTTGCTGCCGGTGTTGCGAGCGAGCTTGAAACCATCGGTCCCTTCGGCGAAGGACGCTCCCAGATCCGCGGGAAACGCGCCGATCGGACCCTTGACCACGGCCAGCACGCTGTCCGAGACCAGCACCAGATCGTTGTCTCCGTCACCGGTGACGTCACCCACGGACGCGACGGCTTGGGTGAAATAGTCATTCGCCGTAGCGCCGTCGACGTGGCCGAGCGCAACGTCCGAGAGCGAGTCGGAGAGCTCGCTCGCGCCGCTCACCGCGTAGTAGCGGCCCTTGTACGTCGAAGACGCGAAGTCGACGACCACGACCGGATCGGGAATGCCGTCGCCGTCGAGATCGAATCCGCCCGCCAGGACCTTGCTCGCGGCGTCGGCGTTCGCGCCCGAAAACTCGAGCGCGTCCGCCTCACCGGCGGACACCTGCGCAGGCGGTGATGCCAGGCCGCGAATCGCATAGACGATCCCGTCCGCCGAGTTCGCGCCGGGCGCGCCGGCCACGAAATCGGGCAAACCGTCGTCGTTCATGTCGCCCGCGCCGCTCACCGCGGCGCCGAGGTTCGACCCAGCTTCACCGTCGATCACGAAATAGCGAGCCTCGTCGCTCTCCGGCGTCAGCGCTTCGAGAGCGAAGCTCTCCCCCGCGGGGGCACCGCGCACGACGTAGAGGCGCCCGGCGTCACTGTTCGCGTTGGGTGCACCGATGGCAAAGTCGTCGTAGCCGTCGCCGTCGCCGTCGCCGACACCGGCGATCGCGCTCCCCACGCCGTCTGCGCCTGCGGCGTCGACGCAGAACCCCCCGACGCCGTCAGCGAGCGCCGCGACGTCCGCCTCGCGCGGCTGAACGTAGATCGTCACCTGGCCCTCGGCGGTGTTACCCGCGCTGTCGGACACCTCGTACGTGGCGCGAAAGGCGCCGAAGAACTCGGGCACCGGGACGAAGGAGAAAGAGCCGTCGGGTTCGATCTCGAACTCGGGCGCGTAGCTGCTCGGTGCGCCGCTCGGTGACGGCGTGAGATCCGTCACCGTGAGCTCCTCGCCGCTGTCGTTCGAGAGCACGCCCTGACTCGCGATGCGGCTGAGCTCGTTGCCCTGAACCAGGACGTAGACGTCGTCCTCGACGACGGGCGCGGTGTTGGTTCCACCTTCGCCCCCCTGTCCACCGGCGTTATGCTCGCCGCCTTGACTCGGAGCGCCCCCTTCATCGGTCCCCCCGGTGCTGCCGCCGCTACCCGAAGTCCCGCCGGAGCCACCGCTACCCGGCGGCTCGTCGAGCGTCTCGAACGAAGGGAGCAGGCACCCGACCGCGAGCGCGAGCCGCGCCGCGAGCAACGTCAGGCGTAGGGGCCTCACTGGAACCTCCCCGTGATGCCGACTTGCTGGCCGTTGAAGAAGGCTCCCACCCTGGCCTGCTCCCGTGACGGCTCGTCGGACGCGGCGGTGAAGTAGAGAACCGCTCCTGCTCCGACCAGCACCGCGCCGCCGATCAAGCCGATCGACGAGATGGTGCGGCTCGTATCGTAGCTGTCGACGTCGTCCGCGAGCTCCGGGCCGCACTGTCGGTCGGCGTTGCACTTGTCGTCGAGGTCGCCTTTGTCTCCCATGGCGATGATGCCGAAGGTCGCGCCTACGGCGAGGCCGACCCCGCCCAAACCCAGGGCGACGTAGGAGAGCGTTCGTTGGCCCGAGCCGGGGCTCACGTCAGCGGAGACGGCGGGCGGCAAATTGACGGGGTTTTCGGTCTCTGAAGTCGGTTCGGGCGCGACAGCGCCCGGAGTCGCGTCGACGGGCTTGAAGACGAGCTTCACGTCCTGCACCTGTCGTTCCGCGACCTGGACCGTCGCGTCCACGACGTCCTCACCGCGCACGCCCTTCACGCTGAGCGTGCCGGGATCGACCGGTGTGTTCACGCCGACCAGCGCCGACTTCAAGACCTTGCCGTTCAGGGTCACGAAGACGTCGCCCACGTCGGCGCCCTCGATCAGCACGCGAACCTGCGGCAGCCGGGCCAGGAGATCCTTGCGCTCGGCGGCGGCCTCTTCCTTGGCTTTGGTGTGCTCGGGTGGAGCATTCTCTGCGAGAGGGGTGCGCTCGATCTCGAGGTAGCGCTCGGAGGCCTCGACCCAGCGCCCGAGCTTGACCAAGCTTCGCGCGCTCCAGATCCCGACCGTGGGCACGGACACGAGTTGATAGGCGCGATTGAAGCGGTCGTACGCGGCCGAGTAGTTCTCGGCCTCGTAGGCCTCGCTGCCCTGGGTCGCGAGCTGGCGCGCCGCGCTGCGGGTCGCGTCGTCGATCTCTTGGGCGTGGACGTGCGTGGTTAGCGCCGCGATCAACAAGGTCGCGGTAAGAAAAGCTCGTGTCAGCACTGCTCAGAACTCCCAGTTCTTGGGGGGCTGCTTTTCTGGCCCCTTCGGAGGCGCGGTCCTCGGTGCATTCGGGGCAGCCACTTTAGCGCCAGTCTTGACCGGCTCACGAGCAGGTTTCTCGATGGCGGGCTCCACCGCATTGGCGCTCGCGCTGGGGGCGGCGCTCGCGCTCGGGGACAGCGCGGGCGGCGCCTCGGCTGGCGTCGCTTTTGCCGGCGCAGCGACCGTTGGCGGGATCACCGGCGCTGGATGAGCAGCAGGTGCCGCCTCGGGCGGAGGAGCAATGGCGGCAGCCGCGGAGGTGTCCTCTTTGACGTCGCGGAACGCCGCCGCGCCGCCGATCGCGACGAACCCGACGACCCCGACCACGATCAGCGCCGCCAGACCCGCGAGCGCCAGCATGGCGGTTCTCGAGCCGTTCGAGCGGACCGAGACGGGTCCAGGACCCGAGGCCACGACCGCTCTCGCTCCGGTCGTCAGCTGAAGCTCGTCGGATGCCGGAGGCTGGAACGGCACGGGGGAAATGGCACGGGCCGCCGGCAACGACCCGACCTGCGGTGGACGGCTGTTACCGAACGCTGGAGCGCCCGAAACGATCGAAGGTCGGCCGGCTCCGCCGGAAGCGAGCCGAGCGAGCTCCTCCGCCATTTCCTTGGCGCTCTGGAAGCGCCGATTCCGGTCGCGCTGCGTCCCGCGCACGAACCACTCGTCGAAGCCCGCCGGAACCGGAGCGACACGCGAGGGTAGCGGCACCGGGTTCGTGCAGATCGCGATCACGAGCTCACCGAAGGAGTCGCCGGTGAACGGACGGCGTCCCGTCATGATCTCGAAGCCGATGACGGCGATGGCCCAGAGGTCCGCGCGATGGTCGACCTCCTTCGCCTGCGTCTGCTCCGGGCTCATGTAGTACGGCGTGCCGATCATCATGCCCGTCTGAGTCTTGCCACCCGACGCGCCGAGCTCCTTGTTCGTGACCTTCGCGACGCCGAAGTCGAGCACCTTCGCGAACTCCGGCTCGTCACGACAAATGAAGACGTTGTCGGGCTTGAGGTCGCGATGAACGATGCCCGCGTCGTGCGCCTTGCCGATCGCGCGCAGCACCTCGGAGAGGAAACGGAAGGCCTCTTCGGGGGGTAGACGGCCGAGGCGGGCGACGCGATCGCTCAGCGCCTCGCCGTTCAACATCTCCATGGCGATGAAGGCCGTGCCCGTCCCTTCATCAACGCCATAATCAAAAATTTGAACCACGTGCGGACTGCGCAGCGCGGCGCAGGCCTGCGCCTCTCGCAAGAAGCGCGCGAGCATCTGCTCGTTGTTCGCGATCGCGGGGTCGAGCATCTTGATCGCGACGGGTGAGCGCAGCTGCAGGTGCTCGGCCTTCCACACGGAGCCCATGCCGCCTTGACCCAACATCGAGTCGAGCCGGTAACGGCTCATGAAGACGGTGCCGGCTCCCCACTTCTTACTGGGTTGCTGCTCACTCATCGGGACGCGCTCCGAGCGGGTACATAGAGCTTCTGATGCTATCGCGTCTCTCTTCAGGCCGGCAAGCCGAGTCGTGACCGAATCTCACGAGGCGTCCGCGCTCGGGCTCACCATGCGCGGCCCACGTTTCCCTACACGGAGCACACGGAGCGCGCCGCGCTCAATTCGACTGCGGCACCAGGGGTGCAGCCGGAGGTGGCGGGATCGAGACCTCGAGCGACGCACCCTTTCCGGCGCGCACCATGCGGTAGGTCGGTTTCACTGCCGCTTTCAAGCGCACGACGAGGCGCACCGCGTCGTTGTCCGGCAGGAGCTGGGCGCGCGCGACGTTCGCGTCGAACTCGGACGCCAC
Source organism: Pseudomonadota bacterium (assembly GCA_023419055.1). The sequence goes on from JAEZYO010000064.1 coordinate 7,065, forward strand.
CAGCGGATTCCGATTGTTCCTGAGCGAGACCGTCGCGCCCTTCATCCGGTACGTAAACTCGCCGTTCTTCTCCACGACCTCGACCTTCACGGAGTCCGTGAGCTGCACGAACACGGTGGACGAGCCGTTCTCGTTCGGGCGGAAACCGGCGAAGGTCGCCTCGACGGGTCCCTTGCCCGGGCAACCGTCCGTGGGCGAACCGGGCGCGAGCGACATCGCTTCACGCGGGCACGCGTCTTTCGCGTCCTCGATCCCGTCGAGGTCCGTGTCGCGCGGTCCGGTGGGGCAGCCGTTCGTGGCATTGTCGTTCGTCCGGACGCCCTTCTCGTCAGGGCAAGCGTCCACGCGATCGGGGATGCCGTCACCGTCGCTGTCCTGCAGCGGACAACCGTTCATGCCCGCGTCGTTCGAAGGCTCGCCCCTTTGATCGGGGCAGGCGTCCTCGCTGTCCGGGACGCTGTCACCGTCGCGATCGCTCGCGGTCGGTGCCGGGCAACCGTTCGTCGCGGGATCGTTGCTCGCGAGCCCTGCCTGGTCGGGGCAAGCGTCGCTGTTGTCGTCCACGCCGTCGCTGTCGCGATCCACCGAGCGGAAGTCCTTCGGAGCCTCCTCGCCGGGCCAATACTTGCTCACGGGCGCGTAGGCGACGCTGAACACCACGCGCGGCGCCGTACCGGGAGCGTCGGAGAGCCCAGGGCCGATGCCACCGCCGATGACGACATCCTGTACCCGGAACTTCGCGCCGAAGAGCGCCTCGAGCGGCGACGTGGACGACGCGAAATCGTCGTCGCGCTCGGAAGCGACGAACCCGCCCCCGTTGAGCTCCGCGCCCACTTGAAGGCGATCATCCAGGAGCAGGAACCCTGCGCCGACGCCGAAGTTCACGGTATTGCCGATTTCGAGCGAGCCCGTGTCGAGGTACTCGCGCAGCAGGTAGCCGACGTTGGCCGCGTAGATGAAGGGACCGGCGCGACCGCTCGCGTTGAGCTTCGGCAAGACGCGGAAGCTCCCGTCACCCGTCAGGTTGTCCTCGCTCCCGGTCGGAAACCACACGTCCACCGCGGGCGCGAACGAGAACGGCGCGTGTTCCGATCCCACGACGCGAGCGCGCACCCCGAGCCGTAGATCGCCGAAGGCCGGGCTGTCCGGGGCCGCGGGCCCCTCCCCCTCCTGGACCAGCGCGACGGGCGCGTCGAGGTTCACGAGAAGCCAGGGCAACGGGACCACGGACGCGTCCAGGTGCGCGTACAGCTGGCTCGAGACGATCTCGCGCCGCTCCCCGGTGTCCGCGTCGGTGCGCACGATCGTCGGCTTGAGCGTGTAGTGGCCGAGCAGCATCGCGCGCACGATCTCGGGCACGTCGGTCGAGCTTGCGTCGTTGACCGAGAAGAAGCGATCGCCCGCCGGAGCTGGTTCGAAGCGGAGCAGCGAGAAGCCCTCGGCGAACTGCTGATCGAGCGCGTTCTGCGCGACCGCGGGTGATGCGGCAGAGCCGAACGCGGCGAGCGCCAGGGCGAACGCGCGAGCGCGCCGAGATTTCACGCGAGGATCGTGCGCCGCATGAGCGCTCCGGACTTGCATCGAATCACGGCCATTTGAGCGCATCGCCAGAAGAATGGGAAACTTAGCGGCCCCTCGCCTGGTCGTTCCCTAAGCGCTTACTGAAGCGATGCGCTCGAAACTCCCCGCCTCCGGCGCCGGATTGCTGCGGCCCCGAGAGCCAGGCCGAGCAGAGCGAGCGCGGCGCGGTTCGGACCTGCGCCACCCGGGACGCGGCAACCGCAGGTTCCCTCGTCACGCGCGTCGATCATCGTGTTGAGGACGCAGGTTCCGTCGATGCACAGGTTTTCGCCCGTGCACTCGGCGTGGGTGGCGCAGGCGGCGCCGCACGCCGTGCCGTCGCAGCCGTAGGAGAGGCAGCGCTCGGTCTCGCCCTCCGTGCAGCGGCCCGCGCCGTCGCAGACCTGACCTTCGGAGGCGACACCGCTCGAGCAGAAGGCGCTCCCGCAGCTGGCCCCCGCTTCGGCGAAGCCGCAGCTGCCGCGGCTCGTACCGTTGCATTCAGCGCCGCAAGGCCCGGCGCCTTCGCACGCCGGGCGGCCACCGTGCGTCGCTCCGGTCACCGGCGTGCACTCGCCGAGCGAGCCCGCGACGTCACACGCTTCGCACTGACCTCCGCAGGCCGTGCCGCAGCAGACACCGTCCACGCAGAAGCCGCTCTCGCACTGGTCCGCTCCGCCGCACTCCTCCCCCGGCGGCTTCTCCGGCACGCAAACGCCCGCCGAGCAGTACTCGCCGTCGGCGCAGGCCTCGGGATCGTTCGCGCAGGGGCCGTCGCATTGCCCGTCGGGGCCGGTGCAGTCGTACTGCCCACAAGCTTGCTCCTCGACGCCGGGGCAGCGCCCGGTGCCCTGGCAGGTCGCTTCCACGAGCGCGACCGCGCCGCTGCTCCCGTCATCGCAGCTCCCGGGGCGGCAGACGTCACCCACCGGGTAGCTGCAGCCCTCGGTGTTGGTTCCGTTGCAGCTGCCGCCACAGGCGCTCCCGTCGCTGGTGCAGGCGGTGCGCGTGCCGTGTGGTGCTTCGCCCGCCGGGACGGGGGAGCACGAACCCTCGCTGCCCGCCACGTCGCACGCCTCACACTGGCCGAGGCAAGCCGAGTCGCAGCACACGCCGTCGGTGCAGTACCCACTCGCGCAGTCGCCGTCGTCGGCGCACTGACCGCCCGGGGGGAGCTTCGGCTGACACGTGGCCGCGACGCAGTACTCGCCGTTCGGGCAATCACCGTCCAAGACGCACTCGTCGCCGCCGCACACGTCGCCTTCGCAGGCACCCGTCGGGCACTCGATCGGAGCCGGCGCGGGGCACGCACCCTTGCCGTTGCACACCGCCAAAAGCGTCGCGGTTCCGTCCGCGCAACCGGCAGCCTGGCATTCCGTCTCGCGGTTCGGATAGGTGCAGGCC
>JAEZYO010000190.1 GCA_023419055.1 Pseudomonadota bacterium
GCTCCAGCCCTTCGAGGTCACGGAGTAGCGGGTTTTCCGTGATCGTGAGCGTTCCCGAAACCGTCCTCACGGTGTGGAGCCCCGCGAGATTCTCGAGATCCGAGCCCCTCACCGCGAGGTTGCCGCGGATCACCTGGCACCCGATGAAGCGGCTCATGTCCGCGGAGCGCTCGATCGAACCGCCTAGGCATTGGACGTTGCCGCTCAGGAGCCGCGGCTCGCTTTCGCGAACCGAGCAGGCGCTGATCGAGACGGCCAGGGCGGCGTACAAAATAGGATGTCGAAACATGTTGGTTCCCTCGTCGCGTGACGCGAATCGAGCGCGTCCGGCTTTTCGCCCGTCCTAGAGCAGAAGCCGTGCCACGCGAAAAATCGGCTGCGTCGAGCGCTCCGTGGTCGAGGGTGATCGGCAATCCGAGCAACACCGAGTCGAACGCTGTCCGAGACTCCGGACACTCTTGAGTCGGTGTCGAGCGAGCGAACACATCATTGATGGAGGAGGGGACTTCGGTATGATGCCGGCCCGGATGCGCGGCATTCTTCGTTTCGTTTCGTGGGCGGCGCTGGGCTTCCTCGTCGTTGCGTGCACCGGCGAGGGCGCGCCGCTCGCAGGGGGGCCGACTCGGATCGCCCGGACCAAAGGCAGCGCTGTCGCCCTCAGCGCGGATGAGCGGGTCGCCGTCACCACGAATCGAACGAGCGGCGTGGTCACCGTCTTCTCGCTCGATCCTCGCGCGGGCGCGGAAAACATGGTGAAGCGACGCATCGAGCTCGACGTGGGGGCGAGCTCCGAGCCCTGGGCCGCCGTCGTGGGGGCGGACGACGACACGGCCTACGTCGTGCTGCGGCAGGCGCAGACCTTGATCCGGATCAAGAACCTGCGGAGTACGCCCGTGGTGGACGGTGTGATCGACGTCGGCTCGGAGCCCACGGCGATCGCCATCAGCCCGACGGGTGAGCGCCTGTTCGTCGCCAATTTCGGCGACGGAACGGTGAGCATGGTCCCGGCGCAAAACTTCGACACCGGCGAGCAACGCACGGCGAAGGTCGATCTGAATGCGGCATTGGCGGAGACCGGGGTCCTCGGTTCCGTCGCGCCTCGGCCTGCGCTCGCTCACCCGCACGCGCTGGTCGTGACCGATGACGGCGACCAGGAAGACGATGACGAGACGCTCTACGTGACCGAGTTCTTCTCACAGCCGCTGACAGGCGTGCCGGAAGAAGCCGATTTCGGGCACGTGGACAAGAACCGGCAAGGTTTCGTGTACGGCATCAGCGTCGAGACCGGTCAGGTCGAAGCAACGATCCCGATCGCCCCGGTTCTCGAGACCGGCTTTCGAGACGGGGAGGGACGCATGACGAGCTGCTTCCCGAATCAGCTCTACTCGCTGGCTCTCGACCGCGGTCGGCTCTACGTGACGAGCTTTTGCACGTCGCCGCGCGGGCCGGTCGGGCCACGAGACGTGAACGGTGAGCCCACCGCTGCCAATTTCAAGACAGCCCTCCACCCAGCCCTGTTCGTGATCGATACGAGCGCGAACCTGGAGCTCCCGGAGTTCGGGAGCCTTCTGACTCGGAAGCTCTCCGCCTACTACGAGGCGGGCGAGAGCGACGCCGAGGCTCGGATGCCGCTGATCCCCGCGGACGTCGCCTTCGCGGAAAGTCCCGGCGGGGGAAGCCGCGCCTACGTGTCCGCGCGCGGCGCGGACGCGGTGTTTCGCGTGGAGTTCGACTCGGTCGGGCTGCTCTCCGATATCGGCTCGCCCGAGGCGCGCTACATCGATCTTGCAAGCCCGCAGGGGCTGCCGGTGGGTGTGGCCGCCTCGAACACGTCGAGTCCGCCGTTCGTGCTCGTGCTGAACGAGGGCTCACAGAAGCTCTCCATCGTCGACGTGGAGAGCGAGCGAGCGTTCGTCCAGAAGATTTCGCCGGATACGCCTCGCGCGGTGGAAGTGTCGAGCTCTGCCGAGAACCGCGGCCGCCAGTTCTTCGCGAGTGGTCTCGATATTTGGTCCTACGAGGGGCAGGCCTGGAACTCCTGCGAAAGTTGCCACCCGGGCGGCGCGAGCGACGGCGTCACCTGGTTCTTCTCGCGCGGGCCCCGCCGCACGCTCTCGACGCTCAACACCTATTACGACGAGCCGGGATCCGACGCACGCGTTCGTCGCCTGATGCTCTGGGGCGCCAACATCGACGAAGTGCACGATATCGAGGCGATCGTGCGCACGGTGAGCGGCGGAGCAGGCGCGGTGCTCTGGACCTACGCTGCCGCCCGCCCCAACAACGACTGCCGCTTGCTCTATGACGGCAGCGTTCCGAATCCGAGCGGAACGGAGCCTTGTCTCGCCCCCAAGGTGACGACCTTGCTCCACAACGGGCTGAACGGTTCGCTCTCCAGCATCGTGACGGAGGATTCGTGTCGCTCGGACGCTACCGTCTGCGACACCAACGCCGCTGCAGACTGGAACGACATCGACTCCTTCATCCGTTCGCTGCGCAAGCCGCACCGGCCCAGCAACTTGAGCTCGGCGCTGGTCGGTCAGGGCAGGGAAGTATTTCGTCGCGGAGGTTGCGCGGGCTGTCACGGTGGCCCTGGCTGGACGCTCTCTAAGGTGTTCTACGACGTCGGCACGGCCGCCAACGGCGCGCTGCCCTACGACCCCGGGGGGAGCGAATCACTCGAGCTCGGATCGCTCCGCACCGAGCTGTATCGAGCGCCGAGCGAGCTCGCCTTCCTCAATCCGGTGACGGCCGAGCGCGGGGCACCGCTCCGGAGCTTTTCCCCGACTGACGACAGCGCAGCCGCCGCGGCTGCCCACGCCTACGACTCTCGAGCTCAGGGGGACGAGCAAATTCAGTGCGCCCTCCGCGCCGTCGGCACGTTCCCGCCGTCGAGCGACGCGGGCTCGCCGAGCGCCGGAGTCGTCGCGCCCGGCGCGCCGAGTATCGCCGAGCTGCGGCAGGACATGAAGTCGCCGGCCCAGGGCCAAAACGGCTTCAATGTGCCGTCGCTGTTCGGTCTCGGCGCTTCCGCTCCCTACCTCCACGCAGGCAACGCCCGAACGCTGGAGGAGCTCTTCTCCGAGACGTTTGGCGCTCACGCGGGCGCGCTCAATCCGGACTTCGAGCTCGAGGACTCCGAGCTCGAAGCGCTCGTCGCCTTCCTGCTCTCGATCGACGAGCGCAGCGACCCGGAGTCGTTCGAGTACCTGGGTGAAGACGGCGAGCCGCTCGACCTCGATTTCTGCGAGTGAGTGGCAAAGCTCGCTTCATTTGCAGAAGTTCTTGTCGCACGAGCCGCTGCAGCACTCGTCGTCGCTCTCGCAAGTCCAGGTCGAAATGCGTTTGTCGTCGCAGTCGAACTGGGCGGGAGGCGCGTCGTCGAGACAGGTGACCCTGCCCATGGCGTGATCGCAGTGGACCGCGCCGTACTTGGACACGTACTGGCAGTGTACCAGGCGGCACCCGATCACGGACAAATCCTGGTCGTTGCAGGTCTTCAGGCACTCTCGAAGGTCCTCTTCGGGGCAGCTGTCGCTCATGCACGCGCAATAGAGCTCGCAGGTCGAGACGAGCGGACTGTCCCCGCACGCGTCCGCGCAGCCGTCGAGCATGCACCTCGGGAAGGTGGAGCTCGTCGAGGAAGTGGAGCTCGTGGACGCATCGACGACGAAGGTTTCTAGGCAGACGGGCAGATCCTCGTCGAGGCAGTTGGCGCCGAGGCAGCTCCGGTAGTCGAACAAGCCGTCCCGGCAGTCGTTGTCGGCGAGACAAGTCTCGAGCGCGCAGCCTTCTCGGCATTGCTTGCAAGCGTCCGTCGGCTCGTCGCAGGCGAGCGTGGGTTTGACTTGCGGCTTCCAGGTCGGGCCGGAAGCCGCCGAACCCGGGTCGAGCGACGCTTCTTCGATGCCGAGCACGCTGTTGCAGCCTGCGAGGAGCAGGAGCACGAGACTGCTCGCGCTGCCGATTCGTCCGCGGAAGGTGCGCATGATCAGAAGCTCCCCGAGAAGGCGACACTCGCCGACCGAGGCCCGACCACGGCGCTCGGGCGAAGAGTGCCGCTCCTTTCGGGCTTCTCAACGCTCCTCGCACCGTCGAGCAAGAAGAGCGTGACCGCTCCCGCGAGCGCAGCCCCGCCGACCACGAAGCCCACCGTCGCGATGTTGCCCTGATCGAGCGCGTCATTGCGCAGAGCGACGCCGTCGGGGTCGCAGAGGTTCGGCGCATCCGCCCTGCATTTCTCCTTCGAATCTTGGTTGGTCGAGCTCGCCTCGAGCGCGAACACCGTTCCCACGCCGAGCCCGACCGCTCCGACGCCAGCCAGCGCCCAGACGAGGGCGCTCGGGCCGCTCGATTCCGCCTTCGGCTCCGCGGAGGGAACAGCGGGTTCGCTGCTTTTGCCCGGTGGTTCCTGCTCCGATTCGCTGCTCTGCGGGACGAGCTCTTGGGAGACCGACTCCTTGCGGGGGGCGAGGAGCGGCAACTCGAAGCTCGCGGTCTTGCCTTCTTCGAGTCGCAAAGTCTGGGTCAGCGTGTGACGGCCTGGGGCGCGCGCCACGATCTCGTGCTCGCCCGGATCGACGGGGAGCGGAGTGCCCCACTGTGCCGCCCCCATGAGCACGCCGTCACGGCGGATCTCGAGACCATCGACGCGATGCGCGTCACTCACGCTGATCTCGAGCCGGGGCAGACGAGGTTCGAGCTTTTCGGCGCGCTTCTGGGCGACTCGCTCGCGATCGGCTTGTCCCGACGCCTGGGCGAGCGACGCGACCTCGAGAAACCCGGCCCACGCGCTCGCGATCTTGCCGCTTTGCTCGTAGCAGTCGGCGAGGTGGAACTGCGTGCCGATGCCGGGATCGAGCCGGTTGCTTTCGGCGAGCTTCGGACAAGCCTCCGTGAAGCGACCCGCCTTCATGAGCTTTCGTGCCTGATCGAACAGCGCCTGAGCCGCAGCGGGATCGCGCTCCTCGGCACGCGCCGGGCTCACCCAGAGGCCAGCGGCCAGGGCGAGGATGGGCCAAGAACGTTCTACCCACATCCGTCCATTCCTCCACATTCGACCCGCACTTACGTCCCGAAAACAG
>JAEZYO010000213.1 GCA_023419055.1 Pseudomonadota bacterium
TGTAATTGCGCGCGGTGGGGGGGGGTGCCGCCGGCGTCACGCTGACGCTCTTCCACGGGCGTGGAGGGACGGTGGGCCGCGGCGGCGGCTCTCCCGTGTTTCGCGCGCTCACCGCGCTGCCCCCGCACACCGTCACGGGCCGCATCAAGATCACCGAGCAGGGCGAGATCATCAGCCAGAAGTTCGGCATCACTTCGATCGCGGAGCGCAGCCTGGAGGTCATGCTCTCCGGCACGCTGATGGCCGCCTTCTCCGATTGGCAGAAGGGGGTCGACGACAAGAAGCCGGCGCGCTTCAAAGAGAGGATGGACCGCCTCGCCGAGGTCTCGCAAAAGGCGTTTCGCCGCATCGTCCACGAGGATCCGCGCCTGTTCGACCTGTTCCTCAAGGCGACTCCGGTGCGAGAGCTCACTCACGTGCACTTCGGCTCGCGTCCGGCCTACCGCGAGCGCGGCGTCGGCACGATTCAGGGCATCCGCGCCATCCCCTGGAACTTCGGTTGGACGCAGATGCGCCTCTTGCTCTCGGCGTGGCTCGGCGTGGGCCGCGCCTTCGACGACATCATGAAAGAGAGCGGAGGCCTCGAGCTCTTGCGCGAAATGGATCGCGCCTGGCCGTTCTTCACCGATCTCCTCGACAAGATCGAGATGGTGGCCGCCAAGGCCGACCTCGAGATCGCGAAGCTCTACTTGTCCGAGCTCGAGAGCAACGGGCCGCTCGTCGACGAAATCCTGCAGGACTTCGATCGCACCGTGAAGGGGCTCCACGCGATCAGGAACCGCGAGCTCCTCTCCGATCATCGCTTCCTCCAGGGCTCGCTCGCCCTGCGAAACCCCTACGTCGATCCGCTGAACCTCCTCCAGGTGAGCCTGCTCAAGCGCAAGCGCGCCCTGCCCGAAGGTCACGCCGATCTGCGGCTGCTGGATCAGGCGCTCGGCACCACCCTGAACGGCATCGCTCAGGGCATGCGGAACACCGGTTAGGCCGGCTCCGGAGGGTGAGAGCGCGACCGACTCATCGGCCGGCGAGCTCGCCCAACGTCGCCGTGCTCGCCCAACGTCGCCGTGAAGGCCGTCTACCCCGCCGAGCCTCGCTTTCGACGCTAAGGTTTCAGCGTTGGGCCATGGCCGACCATCCGACACTCCTCCGGGACGGGCGCTACCGCGTGCTCGGCGTGCTCGGCGAGGGCACGCAGGCGCAAACGCTCGCGGCCACGGACGAGCGCGCCGGAGGGAGAGCGGTCGCGATCAAGCGCTTCATCGTGCGCGGCGCGAAGAGCTGGAAAGACGTCGAGCTCGCGGAGCGTGAAGCGCGCGTGCTCTCGAGCCTCCGGCACCCGCGCCTGCCCGAGTACGTGGAGCACTTCGAGGAGAACGGCGAGCTTTACCTCGTCATGGAGCTTGCTCCCGGCGAGTCCCTGCAGGCGCTCAGAAAGCGCGGCGGGCGCCTCGGACGCGACGACGTGCTGCGCCTCCTCTCGGAGCTCTCCGAGGTGCTCGGCTACCTGCACTCGCGATCCCCGCCCATCATCCATCGGGACGTGAAGCCCGGCAACGTGATCCGCCGCCCCGACGGCTCCTTCGTCCTCGTCGATTTCGGCAGTGTTCGCGATCGGCTCAAGCTCGAGGGCGGCAGCACCGTGGTCGGGACCTTCGGCTACATGGCGCCGGAGCAGTTTCAGGGCCGCGCCATGCCGGAGAGCGACGTCTACGGCGCGGGCGCCACCGCGCTCGCGCTCCTCACCGGAGAGGAGCCGGAGAATCTGCCGCACCGCGGGCTCAAGCTCGACGTCGAGCGCATTCTCCCCTCCGATCCCGAGCTCGCCGCCCTGCTCTCGAATTTGCTCGAGCCCGATCCCGATCTTCGAGCCAAGGCGATACCGGCGCTCGCTAGGCCCGGCTCCACTCCTCGACCCGAGCCGGAGAGCCCGAGCGTCGATCGGGAGGGAGACCGCACGCGCCTCGCGCAGCGCGAGACCATCCCGTTCCCGGTGCTCACGCTGCTCCTGCTCGGCCTCGTGATCGCTCGCGTGGCGGTGCGGCTCAGCGTGGGCGTGTTCGTCCCGATCCTGCTCTTGACGCTGAGCGTGGTGTTCGGCAGCGGGCTCCGTCGAGCCAGCCGCCGCGTGCGCGGCGCTGCCGGGCGCGCAGACGCGGCGCTGCACCGCGCCCAGCGCGTGCTTCGCCGGTTGGAGATCGCCTCCGACGCGAGCGCTCCCGTCGGTCGCTCGAGGGTGCGGGTCGAGACCGGCTCGAGGCGGGGCCGCGCGCGGGTGGTCGAGACCACCGCCGAAGCCGTCGAAGAATCCGACGCGCACGTCCGGAACGAGACTCGCGAGCGCCGGCGCTGACGGCTTTCGTGTGAGAGCCGCATTTTCCTCGTTTCGAACTCGAGGAGCTTGGGAAAGGCGGTGAACGGAGGGCTCGTGCACGCCCTCGCCTCGACGCGCGCGAAAAAGCCAAGCCGACCAGCACGAAACCGTAGGACAATGAGGCCTTGGTGGTGCTGCTGATTTCGGCGCGGCCAAACCTGGAGTCACGAAACGATGCTGCGAGTCTCGCGATGGAGTGGGGTGCTGCTGGTAGTGATGAGCGCCGCTGGTTGCAGCAGCGGGGACGGTGACGACGACCAGGGTCCGAGCAGCTCCACCGGCGGCGGTGTCTGCGCCAAGCTGGTCGACAAGCTGAAGTCGTGTGACGTCGCGGACGAGGTGAGCGGCACCGCGACCTGCAAAGACGAGCTGATCTCGGAGTGCGTGGTCGACTGCCTGCTCGCCACGAGCTGCGACGACCTCGGCGTCTTCTTCTGTACCCTCGACATCCCTGCCGGCATCGACAGCTGCCGACAAACCTGCTCCGAGCCCGAGTTCGACTGTGGCGATGGTTCCGGCACCTACGTCGCGAGCTTCACGTGCGACGGGGTCGCGGACTGCGAAAATGGCGTCGACGAGGCAGACTGCGGCTTTACTTGCAACGACGGGACCTCGATCGAAGGCTCCTGGCAGTGCGACGGCGTCCCCGACTGCCCCGACGTCGAAGACGAAGCGGACTGCCTGGTGCTCGAGTGCACGGCGTACCTCGACCCGCCCGTCCCCGGGGCCGCCGACTCTCACGCGGGCTGCGAACCGTTCAGCGCCGCGCTCGCGGACTGCGGGCTCCTGGGCGACGGCCCCGTCTTCTGCTCGCCTGAGATGACCCCCTGCCTCGCGGAGTGCTACGCGAGCCAGAGCTGTGCGGAGCTCACGGACGCCGGCTGCATCGGCATGCCGACCCAGGCGCTGCTCGATTGTGCGGCCGCGTGCCCGCAGACCTACTCTTGCGACGGCGCCTCGGGGCTCCCGCCCGAGCTCGTGTGCGACGGGATCCAGCACTGCTTCGACGGCACGGACGAGCCCGCCGAGTGTCCGACGTTCACCTGCGGGAGCGGTGAGGTCATTCCGCTCCAGTACCTGTGCGACGGTCAGTACCTCGATTGTACGGACGAGTCGGACGAAGCGGACTGCGCGACGCTCGTCTGCCCGGAACCGTGAAGGCCGCTCACGCGCGCGTGTTGCGCGGGTTCTTCTCGAGCTCGGGAACGATCCGCGCGACGCGCTTGTGGACCACCTCGCGCACGATGCGCCAGAGGCCGTCCTCGTCGTCGCTCTCCGCCATCAAGCCGAGCGGGATGCGGAACCCGCCCATGTCGGCGCGCCCGCCGCCGTAGGGGCGCCCCTCGCTGTCGTCGCCGAAGACGCTCTGCATGAAGGCAGCGGGGTCGACGCTCGCCCGGCGAGTGCGCAAGGAGCCGTCCACGCGATCTTCGACGATGCCGAAGACCAGGACGGTGTCGATGTCCTCGCGACGAAGGATGAAGTCCGCCGCCATCGGGATGGCGTCGCGGTTATTGGCCGAGACCATTCCCACGCCGGCGATCGCGAAGTCGCGCACGACCTCGATGTCGGCGAGCGCGCGCCCGATCGCTTCCATGGACTCTGCCGTGACGGCGCGGCGGCCGACCCGGCTCAAGATCTCCGCGTCGCAGAACGGCTTGAGGTACGCCGCGGCGCGGAAGTCTGCGGGCGTGGCGTACGCGAAGTCGTCGGTGTCGGTCTGGATCCCGAAGAACATCCCGGTGGCGACGGCGCCGTCGTCGTTGCCGGCGCTGCCGAACGGCGCAAGGCCACTCTCGGCGTACTCGGCGTACATGGTGCACGTCGCGGCGACATCGTGACGAATGTCGACGAAGGCAGCGCGCGGAAGCGTCGGCGGGCGGTGGTGATCCACCACCGTGAGCAGCTTCAACTTCTCCGGGATCTTCAGCGAAGGTTCGCTCGCGCTCGCGTCGACCAGTGCGAGGTAACCGAAGTCTTGGAGCTCCGACGGATCGGAGACCTTCACCATCGGCACATTGAGAAGTTTCACCAGCGCGCGATTCTCGGAGCGAGAAAGCGGCAACACGTGCGCGATGGTGGCCGAGACGCCGAGCCGTTCACACAGACGCTTGTGGGCGAGCGCCGCGCCGATCCCGTCCGGGTCGGGATGACCGCCGAGCAGGATCACATGTGGCTTATCGTTCGCCGCCGCGATCACTCGCGCGAGCTCTTGGGATTTGTCGGCAATGGACATGCAGTGGACCGCCGTGCCCGGTCTCCTCAGGCTAGACCAGGCCTCGGGTTGAGTTCTACCTCCGCGCGGGCAACGCGCACCGACCGACCGACGGACCTAGAGCCGACCGCGGGACCTTTTCTCGGCGAAATCGCCCGCAAATGCGGGAGCGCACGATTCGAAACGCGGGCCGGAGCCAAAATCGGCCGAAAAACTGTTACGAGCGCGCGTTTGTAGTATGCCATCCGGGTGCGCGTCCTCGGTGTGGCCGTTCTCTCGCTCCTCAACGGAGTGAGCTGCAACAAGCCGTCGCATCCAGAGCCCGATTCATCGAGCTCCTCTGCGGCAACTTCCGCCTCGACGCGCCCCTCCGCTAGCGCGTCGCCGGTCACTTCCGCCGCGCCCCCGAGCGCCAGCGCCTCGGCCGCGCCCGCCGCGGAGCGCCCCCCGGCCGCCGTCGAGGCTAGCCCCCGGGACTACGCCTGGCTCGACAACCCCGAGCTAGAACCGCGCCCCTCCGGCACCCTCGAGGGCCGTATCGCGCCGCCCCCGGGCTATCAGCGCGTAGCCCTCGAGAAAGGCTCCTTCGGCGCCTGGCTGCGCGGCCTCCCCCTCGCCCCCGAGGGTACGCCGGTGAAGACTTTCGACGGCACCGAGGTGCACGGTGGAAACGACGACTACGTCGCGGCCGTGATCGCTATCGACGTCGGCAGGTCCGACCTTCAACAGAGCTCCGACGTCGTCGTGCGTCTCCACGCGGAGTGGCTCTGGTCGAAGAGGGCCATCGACGCCATCAGCTACAAAGCCTCGACCAAGCTCGACCTGCCCCTGGCTCGCTGGCAGAAGGGGCAGCGCATCGTGGCGACGGGTCCGACCGTGTTCTGGGCCGTCAAGACCAAGCCGGCCGAGCTCACCTACCAGGACTTCCGAGAGTTTCTGACGCAGGTCTTCGCGTGGGGAAACAGCACGTCCCTCTCGCTCGGGACAGAACCCGTCACCGATCCGGCCGAGCTTGCGCCGGGTGACTTCTTCCTTCAGCCGCGCGGAGCGGGCCACGCAGCCATCGTCCTCGACCTGGCACAGAAGCCG